>JANNQY010000063.1:0-7948 GCA_031400995.1 Lysobacteraceae bacterium | reverse complement strand
CGGCGGCGCGGAAACTGACGCCGTCCACCGCCCTCACCGCGCCGAACGCTTTGTGCAGATCGCGTACTTCGATCATGGCTCGGCTCCGCTGTGGTTGATGAAGAAGGGCGTGGGACCCAGAGCGTCCAGGCAGCTGGCGTCCAGCGTCTTGGGCTCGAGGGTGTCGATGAACTCGGCCGCCAGTCGCGCCGTGCAGCCGCGCGGGAGCAGGATGTGGCCCTGGCCCTTGCCGACCAGGTGGCGCGCGTTACCCAACGAGGCCAGCACGGTTTCGGCGTAGCGCGGCGGCGTTACCGGATCGTCTTCGCCCGAAAGCAGCAGCACCGGAGTGTCGGTGACCAGCGGCTGGTGGAAATTCTCCGACACCGGGCCGCGCGGCCACACGGAGCACTGGTTCAGGGTGACGCCAACGATGCTGCTGCCCATGATCAAGTCCTTGTCCTGCTCGCGCACCTGCATCCGCGGCGCGTCCTCGGCGCAGACCACCGACAGCTGCATGCCGAAGCTCACCTGCTGGCTGAGTGAGTCGAACACCAGCGCTGCCTGGGCGACCAGCGATTCAGGCCGGCCGTTCACCGCTTCATCCAGCAGCAGCGGCAGCAGCGCCGCGGTCTCCGGCAGGTACGCAAACAGGCGCGCCATGCTCGATACCGCGGTTTCATCCAGCGTCAGCTCGCGCGGGGCGTGGCTGAGCGCGTCGCGCGTGGCCACGGGCACCGGCGCGGCGCGGGCCTGGTCGCGCAGGGCATACAGCGTGCGCATCGGGTCGCCAAACGTCTCGGCACACGCCGGCTGTTGGGCGCAGCGGCCGAACATCCGCTGCAGCGCCGCCTCCAGATTGATGGCGTGCTCACTGCCCAGCGCCAGCGCCGGCGGAACCACGCCATCCAGGATGATGCTGCGCACCGCGTCCGGATATTGGCGCGCGTACTCCTGCGCCATGCGGGTGCCGTAGGAGCCGCCGTAAAGATTCAGCTTCGGTGAGCCCAGCGCCAGCCGCAGCGCCTCGGTGTCGCCTGCGGCTACCGTGGTGGTGTATTGGCTGGCGTCGGCGTCCAGCGCTTCCAGGCACTCGCGCGCCATTCGCAGCTGCAGTTCCACCGTGGGCTCCAGCGCGGTGTCGAAGCCCTCGGGGATGGCGCAGGCCAGCGGGTTGGATCCGCCGGTGCCGCGCTGGTCGGCAAACACGAGATCGCGTTTTTCCCGCAGCCGCGCGAACGCACCCGCCATGCCGGCATAGGATTCGGAGGCCGACTGGCCTGGCCCGCCGGCGAAATACACCACCGGGTCGGGAAGCGGCTCGGCGGCGCGCGATGCCACCCGCACCACCTTCAGGCTGATCTTGCGACCCTGCGGTTTGGTGGGATCCTCCGGCACCTCCAGGGTGGCGCACTGGGCGCGCTCGGTGGCGCCGGTGCCCGGCTGGGCCAGCTCGCAGTCGGTGAAGTCCAAGTTGCCGATGCGGGCCGCCGAAGCCGGCAGGCTCAGCAGAAGCAGGGCACAGGGAAGCAGTATTCGCATGGCGGCCTCGGGTGGGGTACGGCGGATGTTCCAAGGAGCATGGGTCCCGCGCAGGAAGCGCGGCGCCGCCGCACGTAGGCGGCGGTGGAGAGTAGCGCACGCGCACCGAGTTCGCGCGGGCCGCCCCCCGGCTACTTGCTGCTGACGTACTTCTCGCGGCGGATGTGCGGCACCGGCAGGCCGCAGTTCTTCAGCACGTCGAACGCCGCATCCACCATGTTCGGGTTGCCGCACAGGTAGGCGATGTCGCCCTCGGCCTGTGGCGCGAATTCGGCCAGCGCGTCCTGCACGTAGCCACGGCGTGCGTCCGGATGGGCGTCTGCGGGCAACTCGCGGCTGAAACAGGGCACGAACCGGAACTTCGGATGGGCGTCGGCAAAGGCGCGGAAATCCTCGCCATAGATCAGGTCGGCCTCGGTGCGGCAGCCGAACAGCAGAATGACTTCGACGCCGCGGCTGGCCATCAGCGCCGCCAGCGAGGGCAGCATGGCCCGATACGGGGTCACGCCGGTGCCGGTGCCGATGAGCAGATAGCGCGCATTGGTGTCGCCGGGCATCAGGCAGAAGCGGCCATAGGGGCCGCTGGCCTGGATCTGCTGGCCCTCGTCCAGCGCCTCGAACAGCGCGGTGGCGGCGCCGCCGGCGACGTAACTCACCGCCATTTCCACCGATTCGCCTGGGCCCATGGCGTGGTCGTGCATGGTGGCCAGCGAGTAGCTGCGCTTGGTGGCCGTGCCGTCGGGGTAGTTGAAATGCACCTGCACGAACTGCCCGGGGATGAAATCCAGCGGCAGGCCGTCGTCGCGGGCAAAGGCGAGGTGGCGAACGCTGGGCGCCAGCATGCGGCTGTCGACCAGGCGGAGGGGGAAGTGGACGATGGCCAAGCTTGGGCTCCGGGTGAGGAATGCAGCATTGCCGACGCGGCGCAGGGCCAGGGGCAACAAGGCCGATATAATAAGCCCCGCAGACCCACGGCGCAGCGCCGGCGCGGTCCAGGAGCCTCATGCAAAACCAGCCCGCCCTGCAGGTGACCGACCTGCGCAAGACCTACGCTACCGGCGTGGAAGCCCTCAAAGGCATTACCCTCAGCGTCGAACCGGGCGACTTCTATGCCCTGCTGGGCCCCAACGGCGCCGGCAAATCCACGTTGATCGGCATCGTCAGCTCGCTAGTGAACAAGACCGCGGGTGAAGTGAAGGTGTTTGGCATCGACCTGCATGCCAACCGCTCCGAGGCGATGCGCCAGGTGGGATTGGTGCCCCAGGAAGTCAACTTCAACATGTTCGAGCAGCCGTTCGACATCTGCGTGAACTACGCCGGCTTCTACGGCATCGAGCGCGCCGAGGCGCAAGTGCGGGCCGAGCAGGAGCTCAAGAACGCGCACCTGTGGGACAAGGCGCACAGCATGTCGCGCACGCTGTCGGGTGGTATGAAGCGCCGGCTGATGATTGCCCGCGCCATGATGACCCGGCCACGCCTGCTGATCCTGGACGAGCCCACCGCCGGCGTGGACATCGAGATCCGCCGCGGCATGTGGAAGACGCTCAAGGAGGTCAACGCCGCCGGCACCACCGTGATCCTCACCACGCACTACCTTGAGGAGGCGGAGAACCTCTGCCGCAACCTGGCCATCATCGACAAGGGCCGCATCATCGAGGAAGGCCCGATGAAGGCGCTGCTGGCCAAGCTCGACGTCGAAGGCTTCCTGCTCGACTTCGACGGCGTGCTGCCCCAGGTGCTGCCGGCCATCGCCGGCGTCACCCTGGTGCGCGAGGACGACCACACGCTGGACGTGGAGAAGCCGCGCGAAATGGACCTCAACCGCGTGTTCGTGGCACTGGGCGAGGCCGGCATCCCCGTGCGTTCGATGCGCACCAAGTCCAACCGGCTGGAGGAGCTGTTCGTGCGGCTCACCGGCCAGCCGGAGAAGGCGGCATGAGCCGTCCCAACGTGGTGGCCCTGCGCACCATCGCCCGGCGCGAAGTGGCGCGCATCCTGCGCATCTGGGGCCAGACCCTGGTGCCGCCGGCGATCACGATGACGCTGTACTTCTTGATCTTCGGCACGTTGATAGGTTCGCGCATCGGCAAGATGGACGGCATCCCGTACATGGATTTCATCGTGCCGGGCCTGGTGATGATGGCCATCATCCAGAACGCCTACGGCAACATCAGTTCGTCCTTCTTCGGCGCCAAGTTCGGACGCCACGTGGAGGAACTGCTGGTGAGCCCGATGCCCAACTGGGTCATCCTGGGCGGCTACGTCTCCGGCGGCGTGCTGCGCGGGCTGATGGTGGGCGCCATCGTGCTGGTGATCGCGATGTTCTTCACGCCGGTGCGGATGCCGCATCCGTTCATCACCTTGGCCACGGTGTTCCTGGGTGCGGTGATCTTTTCGCTGGCGGGCTTCGTGAACGCGGTGTACGCCAAGAAGTTCGACGATATCGCCATCGTGCCCACCTTCATCCTTACCCCGCTCACCTACCTAGGCGGCGTGTTTTATTCAGTGAAACTGCTGCCGGACTGGGCCCAGGCGGCCACCCACTTGAACCCGATCTTCTACATGGTGAACGCGTTTCGCTACGGCCTGCTGGGCCAGAGCGACGTGCCCATGGTGACGGCGTTCGCGCTGATGATTGGTTTCGCCGTGGCGCTGACCGCGCTGGGGCTTTGGCTGCTGAAGCGCGGGGTGGGGCTGCGCAGCTAGGCGGGCGTCGCTGAGATATTCGCCGGCAGGCGGAAGAATTCGCGCGCGGTTGAAGCGGTCGCGGCCGCGGTGGTTTCAAACGACTCGCCGCGGTCGCGCGCCAGCTCCTCGACGATGTGGCGCAGGTACATCGGCTCATTCCTTCGGTGCGAAGGCAGCGGCCGCACGGTGCGCGGCAGCAGGTAGGGCGCGTCGGTTTCCACCATCAGGCGCCCGGCCGGGATGTCCTTGACGAATTCACGCAGGTGCTGGCCGCGGCGCTCGTCGCACAGCCAGCCGGTGATACCGATGAAATAGCCGGCGTCGAGCGCGTCGAAGCACTCCTCGCGGGTGCCGGTGAAGCAGTGCACCACCGCCGGGCCGATGCGGCCGGCGAAGGACTTCATGATCGCCATGAAATCGGCATGCGCATCGCGCTGGTGCAGGAATAGCGGCTTGCCGGTGTCCGCTGCGATCTGCAGCTGGCGTTCGAAGGCGCGGCGCTGCGCCGGCCGTGGTGAGAAATCGCGGTGGTAGTCCAGGCCGCACTCGCCCACGGCCACCACTTCGGGATGCGCCAGCAGCGCACGCATCTCGGCGTCGGCCTCCTCGGTGTACTCGGTGGCGTGGTGCGGGTGCACGCCGGCGGTGGCGAACAGGCGGCTTGGGTGCGCGCGCGCCAGCTCGAGTGCGCGGACCGAGCCGGCGCGGCTGGCGCCGGTGACCACCAGTTGGGACACGCCGGCGCCGGCGGCACGGGCCAGCACGGCATCCAGGTCGGCGTCGAAGCTCTCGTGGCCCAAGTTGGCGCCGATGTCGATCAGGTCCATGCTGGAGGTCCTCGCTCAGGCCGGCAGTTTACCGGGCTGCAGTCAACCAACGTCGTCCGGTCGCGTTCCCGTTGCCATGAGTCCGCGAATTTCCATCGTTCTTGCCCTGTTGCTTGCGTTCGCCGCAGGGGTGTTGGCGCGGCCGCTATACGATTTGGCGCCGGTGACGGCCGACGCCCAGCGCCTGGTGTCCACGTACGGACTGGCCGGCGCGTCGGTGCGCCTGGCCAAGGGCAACGGTGAGGTCTATCGCGAGTATTTCGGCAGCTATGGCCCCGGCACCCGCGTCGGCATCGCTTCGGCCAGCAAGTGGCTGTCGGCGCTGACCTTGGCGCGGCTGGTGGAGCGCGGCGAGCTGCGCTGGGACAGCACCGTGGGCGAACACTTTCCCGAGGCACCCCTTGCCAGCCGCGGCATCACCTTGGCGCAGCTGTTTTCGCACACCAGCGGCATGGTGTCGGGCGAGGCTGATTGCCTGTCCAGCCGGCAGTTCACCGTGCAAAGCTGCGCGCTGGCCATCCTCGCCACGCCCCTGGAATGGACTCCGGGAACGACGTTTGCTTACGGCGGGAACTCGATGCAGGTGGCGGGCGCGATGGCCGAGCGCGCCACCGGCCGCAGCTGGGACGACTTGTTCCTGGCGCAGGTGGTGCAACCGCTGGGCCTGACGGCGACCGACTGGACCTCGGGCTCCACCGCCCCGGGCTACGTGCGCAATGCCAACGCCCGCATCGGCGGCGGCGCACGGTCCACCCTGGACGACTACGGCCGGGTGCTGGACATGTTGCTGGCCGGCGGTCTGCATCAGGGCCAGCCCTTCCTCACGGCGCAAACGCTGGCGGTGATGGCGTTTGATCGCAGCGCCGGGCTGGTGATTGCCGACACGCCCCTCGGTGGTGCCGGCTATGGCTACGGCATTGGCCAATGGGTGGAAGCGCGCGATGCCTTCGGCGCCACCACGCGGGTGTCCAGCCCGGGCGCGTTTGGCTTCACGCCGTGGGTGGATTGGCGCAGCGGCAGCAATGGCGTGATCCTGGTTTATGGCTCGGGATCGCGAATGCGCGATGACCTGACGGCGCTGGAATTGCTGGGCTTGCGCCAGCTCGATTTCGTTCGAGCCACCCAGTCCGCACCGCCGCCGCGCCGGACGCCACCGCCGCCACGGCTCGACGCGAGGCCGCGCGCTCTCTAGCCTAGGCCGGTGATCCCCGCCGCCACGCGCCCCGATTTCCCGATTGCCGAACTGCTGCCGGGGCTGCTGGCCAGCTTGGCGCTGCACCCGCGTCTGGTGCTCGAAGCCCCGCCCGGCGCCGGCAAGACCACCCAGGTGCCGCTGGCCCTGCTGTCGGCGCCGTGGCGCGGCGATGGCCGCATCCTCATGCTCGAACCGCGCCGCGTGGCGGCCCGCGCCGCCGCCGGCTTCATGGCCCAGCAGCTGGGCGAAGCGCCCGGCGACACCGTGGGCTACCGCATACGCTTCGAGTCGCGCATCAGTGCCCGCACGCGGGTGGAGGTGGTGACCGAAGGCATCCTGACCCGGATGATCCAGGACGACCCCACGCTGGAGGGCGTCGCGGCGATCGTGTTCGATGAGTTCCACGAACGGCACCTGGCCGGCGACCTGGGCCTGGCGCTGGCGCTGGACGTACAGGCGCAGCTGCGCGAGGACCTGCGCATCGTGGTGATGTCGGCCACCCTGGATGGCGAGAAGCTGGCGCGGTTCCTCGATGCGCCGCGGCTCACCAGCGCGGGCCGCAGCTATCCCGTCACCACAGCGTACTTCCCCGCCCGCCGCGACGAACCGGCCCAAGCCCAGCTTCGCCGCTGTGTGCAGGAGGCGCTGGAAAAACACCCCGGCGACCTGCTGGTATTCCTCCCCGGCCAGCGCGAAATCGCCGCTGCCACCACCGCCTTGCTCCCTCTCCCGCCCACGGGAGAGGGCCGGGGTGAGGGTGCCCGGGCTCGCGATGAGGCTGCCCTCACCCTAGCCCTCTCCCGCGAGCGGGAGAGGGAACCCACCGCCGAAGCGAGAACCGCTGGTCTCCCTCTCCCGTCCACGGGAGAGGGCCGTGGTGAGGGCAGCGGGCAGCCTATCGTCCTCCCCCTCCACGGCGAACTCACCGTAGACGCCCAATCCGCTGCCCTGCGCCCCGACCCCCACGGCCGCCGCCGCATCGTGCTGGCCACCAACGTCGCCGAAAGCTCGGTCACCCTGCCCGGCGTGCGCGTGGTGATTGATGCCGGCCTGGCGCGCGAGCCGCGCTACGACCCCAACTCCGGCTTCTCGCGGCTCGACACCGTGGCCATTTCGCAAGCGTCCGCCGACCAGCGCGCCGGCCGCGCCGGTCGTGTTGCCGAAGGCTGGTGCTACCGGCTGTGGCCGTCTTCGCAGCGGCTGGAGCCGATGCGCACGCCCGAGATAGCGCAGGTGGAGCTGGCGGGCCTGGCCTTGGAACTCGCCGCCTGGGGTGACGCCAATCTTCGCTTCGTGGACGCGCCGCCCGCAGGCGCGCTGGCCGCCGCGCGCGAACTGCTGCAGCGGCTGGGCGGGCTCGACGCCGACGCCCGCATCACCGCCTTCGGACGCCAGCTGCTGGGCCTGGGCACGCATCCGCGGCTGGCGGCCATGCTCTGCGCCCCGCGCGATCCGATGGAGCGCGCGCTGGCCTGCGATCTGGCAGCCTTGGTGGAGGCACGCGATCCGCTTCGCGGCGGTCGGCCGCCGCCGGGGTCCAAGACCGGTGCGCGCGACGACATCGCCAGCCGCTGGCGGGCGCTGGCCGCCTTCCGCAGCGGCCGCGCGCCCGACGACGCGCATCGCGGCGCGCTGGCGGCCATCGACGCTGCCGCCAAGCAGTGGCGCCGGCGCTTGCGCTGCGACGCACTGCCACCGCGCGATGCGCCAGCCCACC
>JANNQY010000062.1:0-1736 GCA_031400995.1 Lysobacteraceae bacterium | reverse complement strand
GCTTCTCCACCTTGTCGCGGTCCACGGCCAGCCGGTAGTTGGGCGTGGCGGCCTGGAAGGTGGTGGAAATGCGGCCGATGGCCGGCTTGGCCTGGGCCGCGGCGATGAAGGCCTGGGTGGTGGCGGCCAGCGCCTCGGGCGAGTTGTCGCCGCGCGACTGCAGCATCATCGAGAAGCCCGAGACCGCGCCAAAGCCGGGCAGCGCCGGCGGGTTGAAGGCGAAGGCGATGGCTTCGGGAATGGCCATCAGCTTGGGCCCCAGGCGCTGGATGATGGCGGCGGCGTGCAGGGAGGGGTCGCTGCGCTCGTCCCAATCGTCGAGCTTCACGATCACCATGCCGGCATTGGGCGCGGCCGTGCCCGACAGCAGGTCGATGCCGGTGATGGTGAGCACCGCGTCCACGCCCGGCTCGGCCGAGAGCATCGTCTGCACCTGGTTGAGCACCTTCTGCGTGCGCTGGGTGGAGGCCGCCTCGGGCAGGGCCACGTGCACGAAGAACGCACCCTGGTCCTCGTCGGGCACGAAGCCGGTGGGCGTGGCCTGCGACAGCATCACGATGCCGGCGATCAAGACCACCATGATGATGACCACCCGGAACAGCCGCCGCACGCCGGACGCAGCCAGGTGCGTGTAGCGGTCGGTGAGTCGGTCGAAGAGGCGGTTGAAGCCGGCGAAGAAGCGGTCCAGCGGCCCGTTGGCGTGGTGGTCCTTGGGCTTGAGCATCAGCGAGCACATGGCCGGCGTGAGCGTGAGCGCCACCAGCGCCGAGAACAGCGTGGACACCGCCACGGTGAGCGCGAACTGCTTGTAGAGCTGCCCGGTGACGCCGGGCACGAAGGCCATCGGGATGAATACCGCCGACAGCACAAGGGCGATGGCCACCACCGGACCGGACACTTCGTCCATGGCCGCCTTGGTGGCTTCCTTGGCGTTCAGGCCCAGCGCGTGCATCTTGTGCTCCACCGCCTCCACCACCACGATGGCGTCGTCCACCACGATGCCGATCGCCAGCACCATGCCAAACAGCGACAGCGTGTTGATGCTGAAGCCCAGGAACTGGAACACGATGAAGGTGGCGATCAGCGACACCGGCACCGCGACCATCGGGATGATGGTGGCGCGCCAGCTCTGCAGGAACAGGAACACCACGATCAGCACCAGCACCAACGCCTCGATGAAGGTGTGGATCACTTCCTCGATGGACGCTTCCACGAACAGCGAGGTGTCGTACACCACCTTGTAGTCCAGGTCCTCGGGGAAGTTGCGCCGCAGGCGTTCGAGCTCCTGCTTCACAAGCTCGGAGGTTTGCAGGGCGTCCGCGCCCGGGGACAGCGCAATGCCGAACACCGCCGCCGCCACGCCGTTGAGCTGGCCGGTGGTGGCGTAGTCCTTGGCGCCCAGCTCCACCCGGGCCACGTCGCGCAGCCGGACGAAGCTGCCGTCGGACTCGCGGCGGATGACGATGTTCTCGAATTCCTCCACTTCCTCCAGCCGGCCCTGCAGGCTCAACGTGTACTGGAAGCCGGTGTCCGAACTGGCCGGCGGCACGCCCACTTGGCCGGCCGGCGCCTGCGCGTTCTGCGCTTTCACCGCGCGTGCGATGTCCGAGACGGTGAGGCCCAGCGAGGCCATCCGGTCGGGCTGCAGCCACACGCGCATGCCGAACGGCGCGCCGTAAACGGTGACGTCGCCCACGCCGCGGATGCGCTTGAGCGAATCCACCACGTACACGTAG
>JANNQY010000061.1:0-2225 GCA_031400995.1 Lysobacteraceae bacterium | reverse complement strand
CTTCAGTCCCGATGCTCCTGGCCAGGAGCATCGGGACTGAAGTCCCTCCTACATGGGGGTGGGGTCAGGGGGCGTTGATGAGGTGCTGCTGCCAGAACAGCATGCTGGCGGCGCCGAAATAGTCGGCGTTGGTCTTCTTGCTGAAGCCGTGGCCCTCGTCCTTGAACATCAGGTACCACACCTCGCCGCCGCTGCCGCGCACTGCTTTCACGATCTGCTCGGCTTCGGTGTAGGGCACGCGCGGATCGTTGAAGCCTTGGGCCACGAACAGCGGGCGGGTGATTTTCTGGGCGTTGTTGAGCGGGGCGATGCGGTCGTGGAAGGCCTTCATCTCCGGGATGCGCTCGTCGCCGTACTCGGCACGACGCAGGTCGCGGCGATAGCTCTCGGTGTTCTTGAGGAACGTGCCGAAATCGGAGATGCCCACCACGTCGATGCCGGCGCGGATGCGGTCGTTGAAGTGCACCATGCTGGCTAGCACCATGTAGCCGCCGTAGCTGCCACCCGACACGCCAACGCGGTCGGCGTCGAGTTCGGGCTGCTTGGCGATCCAGTCCAGCAGCGCGCCGATATCCTGCACCGAGTCTTCGCGCTTGAAGCCGTTGTCCAGTTCAAGGAAGGCCTTGCCGTAGCCCGCCGAGCCGCGCACGTTTGGCACCAGCACCGCCACGCCCAGCTCTTCGAGCATGAACTGGATGGAGGGATTGAACACCGGCCGCGCCTGCGCCTCCGGCCCGCCGTGGATGCTGATGACCACCGGGAACGGGCCCGCGCCCGCAGGCCGGTAGTAAAACGCCGGCAGCCGCCGTGGCTGCCCTTCCACTTTGTCGAAGCTGTCGAAATGCACCAGGGTGGGCTCGCGGAAACGGCTGGCGTCCAGGCCGCCCACTTCGCTCTGGGTCCAGCGTGCCAGCGTGGCGTCGGCCAGGGAAATTACGAAGGTGTCGCTGGGCGTGGTGGAGGTGTTGAGGGTGAGCGCCAGCTGCTGGCTGTCGGGCGAGAAACCCAGGCTGGCGATCACGCCCAGCGGCAGCGCGGGCAGCGCGATCTCGCGATGGCCCGGCAGCGTGAGCACGCGCAGGCGGCTGACGCCGTCCTCGTTGGTGACATAGGCCAGGTGCCGGCCGTCGGCTGAAAACTCCAGCGCCTCGACGTCCCAGGGAATGTGCCCGCTGATCTGCGTGGGCGGTCCGCCGCTGGCCGGATCGTGGTGGCGCAGGCTGCGGAACTCGCGCCCTTCGTCGGAAACGAAGTACACGCTCTTGCCGTCGGGCGCATAGCGGAAGTTGCCGAACGCGGCGCGGCCGCCGTCCACCGGGAACATTTCCAGCGCGCCGGTGGCAAGGTCCAGTTCGCCCGGATAGGACTCGTTGATCGAGACGTAGCGGATCACCAGCAGGCGGCGGCCATCGGGCGAGAAATCAGCCACGTTCCACAGGCCGCCCTTGGCCAGCACCTGGCGCGCCTGGCCGCTGGCCATGTCGCGCACCCAGAGGTCGTAGTCGGTGCCGTTGCGCGCCGTGCTGGACCAGGCCAGCTGGCGGCCGTCGCGTGACCAGCGCGGCGCGGTGTTCTGGCTGCGCTTGCCGTCGGTGAGCAGGGTGGATTCGCGCTTGGCCAGGTCGTACCAGTACAGCTGCCAGAACTCCGAGCCGCCCACGTCCTTGCCGAATACGAAACCGTTGGCACCCGGCGCGCTGGCCACGGCGTTCAGCGGCTCGCGGTAGAAGGTGAGCTGCTCGCGCATGCCCAGCGGCGCGCGCACGCGGTGCACCTGGTTGGTTTCGCCAAAGCGCGTGCCGATGAGGAGGCTGCCGTCGGGCAGCCAGCCGCCAAACGTGGCGCCGCGGGTGTTCTGGTAGCGGTCCAGGCGCGCAATGAGCTCCGGCGGGATATCGGGCAGGTTTTCGCTGATGCGGTTGCCGCTGTCGAGGCGCGGCACGGCGATGGGTTCGGCGGCGATCGCAGGCGCGACCAAGGCCAGGGAAAGCAGCAGCGAGACGATGCGCATGGGGCGGGGATTCCTTGGATTGAACGCTGGCCCGAGCATAACGCGACCGCATGCCCCTGTAGGAGGGACTTCAGTCCCGATGCTCCTGGCAAAGGGCATCGGGACTGAAGTCCCTCCTACAGGTGACGGGTGCTCTGGCGGGCGGGGTCAGCGCGGGCCGGCGTGCAGTTCGCGCAGCTCGGCTTTTTCGGCGTCGCCCAGGCCAGACATGCCC
>JANNQY010000060.1:0-2408 GCA_031400995.1 Lysobacteraceae bacterium | reverse complement strand
TCCTGGCGCAGCTGGCCGGCCTGGGTGACCACGCGTTGGCGCTGGCTGATGCGCTGGGCTTCCACCAGCAGCAGCGGGCCCACCACTTGCTGCGTGCCGGCCGAAGACTGGGCGATCTCCGCCGCCACCTCGCGCCCACGGGCTTCGCGCTCACTCACCAGCCCGCTGAGCAGGCCCAGCGGGATCAGCAGCAGCACAAGCATCAGGCCGATGCCGGCCAGTTTCCATCCGATGCGCATGGCACCTCCCCTCGACGCCGACACGGTGCGGCAGGGCCATGGGAACAGGCGCGGCAGGCCCGGCGCGGGCACGGAATGGCGGTTTGCGGGCAGGCGGCTGACGGCTTCGGGCAATGGCGCAGGGTGCAGCGGCCGGCCCGGTGGGCGATAATGTCGGACCCTCCGAACCTCCGGACTGGCTGCGCGGCCTCCCGCGCGGCCCCACCCTGCCCGGCCGCGCTGGTTTGCGCGCGGCCCGCGCACGAAATAAACGAGAGCCCGCAATGCAGTACATCTACACCATGATCGGCGTAAGCAAGGTCGTGCCGCCCAAGCGCCAGATCATCAAGGACATCTCGCTATCCTTCTACCCCGGCGCCAAAATCGGCCTGTTGGGCCTGAATGGCTCGGGCAAGACCACCGTGCTGCGCATCATGGCCGGCGTGGACCAGGACTTCACCGGCGAAGCCCGCCCAGCACCCGGCATCAAGGTCGGCTACCTGGAGCAGGAGCCGCGCCTGAACGCCGAGCACACCGTGCGCCAGGCCGTCGAAGAAGGCGTGGGCGACCTGCTGCACGCGCAGGCCCTGCTGGATGCCGTGTACGCCGCCTACGGCGAAGAGGACGCTGACTTCGAGAAGCTTGCCGCCGACCAGCAGCGCCTGGAGTCCATCCTGGCCACCGGCGACGCCGCCACGCTGGAGCTGCAGCTGGAAATCGCCGCCGACGCGCTGCGCCTGCCGGCCTGGGACGCGATCTGCGGCCAGCTTTCTGGCGGTGAAAAGCGCCGCGTCGCGCTGTGCCGCCTGCTGCTGAGCAAGCCCGACATGCTGCTGCTCGACGAACCCACCAACCATCTCGACGCCGAATCGGTGGAGTGGCTGGAGCAGTTCCTCACCCGCTTCCCCGGCACCGTGGTTGCGGTCACCCATGACCGCTACTTCCTGGACAACGCCGCCGAGTGGATCCTCGAGCTCGACCGCGGCAAGGGCATTCCCTGGAAGGGCAACTACAGCGACTGGTTGAACCAGAAGTCCGAGCGCCTGAAGCAGGAAGACTCGCAGGAAAAGGGCCGCCAGAGAGCCCTGCAAAAGGAGCTGGAGTGGTCGCGCCAGAACGCCAAGGGCGGCCGCACCAAGGGCAAGGCCCGCCTGCAGCGCCTGGAAGACCTGCAGTCGGTCGAATACCAGCGCCGCAACGAGACCAACGAGCTGTTCATCCCGCCGGGCGAGCGCCTAGGCGACAAGGTGATTGAGTTCAAGAACGTTTCGAAGAGCTTCGGCGACCGCCTGCTGATCGACGACCTGAACCTCATCATCCCGCCGGGCGCCATCGTCGGCATCATCGGCCCCAACGGCGCGGGCAAGTCGACGCTGTTCAAGATGATCACGGGCGCCGAGAAGCCGGACAAGGGCGAGGTGATCGTCGGCCACACGGTGAAGATCGCCTACGTCGACCAGAGCCGCGATTCTCTCGACGCCAGCAAGAACGTCTGGCAGGCGGTGTCGGGCGGCAGCGACATCATCACCATCGGCAAGGTGGAGATCCAGTCGCGCGCCTACATCGGCCGCTTCAACTTCAAGGGCGCCGACCAGCAGAAGCTCGTCGGCACGCTGTCGGGCGGCGAGCGCGGCCGCCTGCACATGGCCAGCACGCTGCTGCAGGGCGGCAACGTGCTGCTGCTGGACGAACCGTCCAACGACCTCGACATCGAGACGCTGCGGGCGCTGGAAGATGCGCTGCTGGAGTTCCCCGGCTGCGCCCTGGTCATCTCGCATGACCGCTGGTTCCTGGACCGCATCGCGACCCACATCATCGCCTTCGAAGGCGACTCGCACGTGGAGTTCTACCAGGGCAACTACCGCGAATACGAAGAAGACAAGCGCCGCCGCCTGGGCGAAGAAGGCGCCAAGCCGCACCGCCTGCGCTTCAAGGCCCTAAAGTAACGCTGCGCGCGGCCGCGCTCAGGCGCGGCGGCGCAGCTGCCTGGGCAAGGCCAGCAGGAAATGCAGCCACAGCGCGCTCCATAGCACCGGCCGCAGCCAGGCCGGCGTGTCAGCGGCTTCGAACTTGTTGAAATAGCGCCACATTCCGGCGTGCTTGCGCCACTCCACCCGGAGTGGCTGGTGCCGGCTGGACACCCCGCGCACGTGCACCACTGACAGGTCGTTTGCGATCACGACCTCGTAG
>JANNQY010000059.1:0-1770 GCA_031400995.1 Lysobacteraceae bacterium | reverse complement strand
GACGCTGGCCCCTTAGTTCTGACGCTGGCCCCTTTGTACTGACGCTGGCCCCTCTGTTCTGACCCTGACCCCGTCTTTGCTGTGGCGCAGCAAGCTCCGGCGCAAAGGCCCTCCGGATTTACGCCCTATAATTGAGTGATTTGCCGTCCTGATCGCCCAAACTGGCCTCTCCACAGGAAATTTCGGGATTTCTAGCCGCTGTTGAACGGCGCGCCTACAAGCAGGCGATGTTCGCCACGCGCGACAACGACGCCGCGCTCGACATCGTGCAGGACGCCATGCTGAAACTGGCGGAAAACTATTCCGGCAAGCCCGCCGCCGAGCTGCCGATGCTGTTTCAGCGCATTTTGCGGAATACGATCCACGACCACTTCCGGCGTCAGAAGGTCCGAAATACCTGGACGACCCTCCTATCGGCCTTCGGCAAAGGCGACGACAAAGACGACGATTACGACCCGCTTGAAACTTTGGCGGCCAAATCCGATTCAAACGCCACTGCCGATCCCGCCGCGCAATATGAACAAGCCCATGTTGTACGAACGATTGAACAAGCGCTGTCGAGGCTGCCAGCACGTCAACGCGAAGCGTTCCTGCTGCGTTATTGGGAGGAACTGGACGTGGCCGAGGCCGCTGCCGCGATGGGGTGTTCCGAAGGTAGCGTGAAGACCCACTGTTCCCGGGCCGTCCATGCCTTGGCTGAAATGCTCAAGGCTAAGGGCTTGCATCTATGACCGTCGAACACGAAGAATTTGCAAAGAAAATAACGACTTACCTCGACGCGGGCACCGCGGAGATCAAGTCGGGAACCGCCTATCGCCTGCAGCAGGCGCGCGCGGCGGCGCTGGCCAGCCTGGCCCCGGGTTCGCCCCGTCATGCCACCCAATCGTCGCTGGCGCGGGCCTTGGCCGGTGGCGGGGGCAATGCCGGTGACAACGGCAGTTTCTGGAAAAGTGGCCGGCTCTGGTTCGGCATCCTGTTGATCGCGGCTGGCGGGTTCGCCTTCCAGCAATGGCAGCTGGTCCAGCAAACCAGGGAGATCGAGGAGCTCGACGCCCAGATCCTGACGTCCGACCTCCCCATCGACGCCTACCTCGATCGCGGTTTCCAGACGTGGCTTACGCGGTTCGAGCCGTGACCCGCACGCTTGTCCTGATCCTCGCGCTGGTCGTCGTCCCTGCCCTGCTTTCGCCCACCGTATACGCACAGATCACGATGGCTTCGCCTTCGTGGGCGCAGCTGTCCGCACAGGAAAAACAGGTTCTGGCACCGCTGGCTTCGGACTGGGACAACCTGGACGCACAACGCAAGACCAAGTGGCGCGGCATCGCGCAGCGCTATCCCAGTATGGGTGCCGACGAGCAGCAGCGGATCCAGCAGCAGATGCGATCATGGTCGCAGTTGTCACCCGCGCAGCGCCAGGCCGCCCGCGAGCAGTACAAGTCGCTGAAGCAACTGCCGCCCGAAAAAAAGGAGGACGTTCGCCAGCGCTGGCAGGAGTACCAAAGCCTGACGCCGGAGCAAAAACGTGAACTGGCGGCACGCCAGCCCGCAACACCCGGCGCCGCTGGCGCTGCGCGCACGACAGCGCCGATCATGCAATCGCCCGCCACGACCCAATCCGTGCCGGGGTCAGCACCGGCACCGGCGCCCGCCGTGCGCCCGTAGCATTGCCCTGCCGGTCCGGTTCCCCCGTTTCAGGATGCCCCTCGCGCCGGACCCCACCGAGCCGGCGCTGCCGCTGGCAGGGCGCGCAAGGCGTCTGTCGGCGTT
>JANNQY010000058.1:0-25502 GCA_031400995.1 Lysobacteraceae bacterium | reverse complement strand
CAAGGCAAGGCCGACGAGGCCTACGCCATGCGCAAAGCGTCTGTGGCGATGCGCGAGCAGGTGCTGGGCGACAGCCACCCGGCATTGGTGATGCCGCTCACGGACTTGGCGCAGAGCGCGATGATGCGCAGTGAGGCCGACTACGGGCTGGAGCTGGCCACAAAGGCGGTGGCCGTGGCCGAGCGCGCCTACGCCCAGCCCAGCGTGGACCGGGTTTTCGCGCTGGGCATCCAGGCCGGCGCGCTGATCAACGCCAAGCAGTTCCTGCAGGCCGGCGTGGTGTTGACGCGCGCCGAGGCCGAGGCCGCCACGCTCCAGTCCTCGCCCGACTATCTGACCGATGGACTCACGTACACGCGGCACGCGCTGTGCAAGCGCCCGCGCACACCCGCGGTGCCGTCCTGCGCGGGCATTGAGCCTACCGAGCCGGCGCTACCGTGAGGCCGCGTCCGGCTTGCGGGTAAACCGCCGCGTGAAATCCTCCATCGCCGCGAACGCCGCCGGGATCACCACCAGGCTGAGCAGGGTGGAGGTGAACAGGCCGCCGATCACCGCCACGGCCATGGGCTGGCGGAAGGCGGCGTCGGCGCCAAGGCCCAGCGCGATAGGCAGCATGCCGGCTGTCATGGCGATGGTGGTCATGATGACGGGCCGGGCGCGCTTGCGGCAGGCGTCCACCAGCGCGTCGTGCATGGGCATGCCCATCTGGTCCTCGGCGATCACCGCGTAGTCCACCAGCAGGATGGAGTTCTTGGTGGCGATGCCAATCAACATCAGCAGGCCGATCAGCGCCGGCAGCGACAGCAGCGTGCCGGTGAGCAGCATCAGGCCGAACGCGCCGCCGGCAGACAGCGGCACCGCCATCAGGATGATCAGCGGGTGGCTGGGGTGGTTGAACAGCAGCAGCAGCACCGCATAGACGCAGAACAGCCCCGCCGCCATCGCCAGCGCGAAGCCGGTGAACAGCTCGATGAAGATTTCCGAATCGCCGGTGTTGAGCACCTGCACGCCGGGCGGCAGGTTTTGCAGCGACGGCAGCTTGGTCACTTCTTTCATCACGTCACCCAGCGGCCGGCCGTTGAGTTCGGCGGTGAAGGTGATGTTGCGCTGGCGGCCGAAGCGGTCCACCTGCGACGGACCCGAACCGGTGGTGATGGTGGCCACCGCTGACAGCGGCACCGTGCCGCCTTTGGCGCTGGGCACGCGCAGCAGCGACAGCAGCGCTTCGTCGGAAAGGGATTCGTCGGCCAGGCGCACGCGGATGGGCACCTGGCGGTCGGGCAGGTTGAGCTTGGCCAGGCGCTGGCGGAAATCGCCGCTGGTGGCTATCCGCGCGGCTTCCGCGATGGCCAGCGTCGAGACGCCCAGGTCCGCGGCGCGGCGCGCGTCGGGCACGATCACCAGCTCGGGACGCAGCAGCGAGGCGGTGGAGCTGACGGTGCCCAGGCCCTTCAGGGTCCGCAGATCGCGCTCGAAGTCAGCCGCCGCTTGGTAGAGCAGGCGCGGGTCGTCGCCGGTGAGCACGATCATCAGCTGCTCACCGGGCTCGCTGCTGAGGAAGCGCTGGCGCACCCCGGGCAGCGCCTGCAGGCGTTCGCGCACTTCGCGCTCCAGCTCTTTTTGCGACCGGTCGCGCTCCGAGGCCGGGCCCCAGTCCAGCACCATCGTCACCTTGCGCACTTCGCTGTTGCCGGTGATACCCGGGTCGCCTAAGTCGAGCACGCCGCCCACGGTCGCGTAGGCCTGGCGCAGCTCGGGCAGGTCGGCGATCAGGGCGCGGGCGCGCTCGCTCATGGCGGCGGTCTGTTGTAGGCGCGCGCCGGGCGGCAGCTCCAGGCTCAGGTTGCTGCGGCCTAGGTCCGAGCCGGGGATGAAAGTGGCCGGGATCAGCGGGATCAGCGCCAGCGAGCCGATGAACATGAGCAGCGCCGCCAGCAGCGTCTTCAAGCGGTTGGCCAACGCCCACTCCACCACCCGCAGGTAGCGCGTCATCAGCGCCGATTCCTTTTCAACGTGCGGCTTCGCTTTGAGCTGGTAGGCCGCCATCATCGGCGTGAGCAGGCGCGCCACCATCAGCGAGAACAGCACGGCGGTGGCCGCAGTCCAGCCGAATTCGAGGAAGAACTTGCCGGCGATCCCCGGCATGAACGCCACCGGGATGAACACCGCCGCCAGCGTCGCCGAGGTGGCGATCACCGCCAGGCCGATTTCATCCGCCGCCTCGGTGGCGGCCTGCTTGGGCGGCTTGCCCATGGCCAGGTGGCGGTCGATGTTCTCGACTTCGACGATGGCGTCGTCCACCAGGATGCCCACCACTGCCGCCAGTGCCAGCAGCGTGATCAGGTTCAGGCTGAAGCCGAACAGCCACATCACGCCAAAGGTGGGGATGATGGACAGCGGCAGCGCCAGCGCGGAAATCCACGTGGCGCGCCAGTCGCGCAGGAACCACCACACCACCAGCACCGCCAGCAGCGCGCCCTCCCACAGCATGGCCATGGATGAGTCGAAGGAGTCGCGGACTTCGTCGATGGCGGTGCTGACCAGGGTGAAGGTGACGCGCGGGTTCTCGGCCTTGAGCTTGGCGATCGCCGCTTCCACGCCTTCGCCCACCTTGATCTCGCTGGAGCCGCGCGTGCGCGAGATGGCGAAGCTGACCACGGGCTTTCCATCAATCATCGCCAGCTGCCGCCGCTCGGCGTGGCCGTCAACGATGGTGGCCAGGGCCGACAGCGGCAGCTGGCGACCGTCGGGCAGCACGATGGGGAACTGCTCCAGCGTCTGTGCGCTGTCCACCGTGCCCACCGCACGGATGGCCTGCTCGGAGCTGCCCTGGGTGGCGCGGCCGCCCGAGCGTTCCAGCTGGGAGCGCGCCAACTGGACGGAGACATCGCCTGCGGTTAGCCCGTAAGCCGCCAGCACGCCCGGCCGCAGGTCCACCTGGATTTCGCGGGTGATGCCGCCGCTGCGCACCACGCTGCCCACGCCGGGCACCGAGTACATGGCTTTGGTGACCGCGTTGTCCACGAACCAGCTCAGCTCGTCCTCGGCCATGGCGTCCGACGACACCGCGAACGTCACCAGGGTGCCGCCCACGATGTCGATCTTGGCCACGATGGGCTCGTCGATGTCGTCGGGCAGATCGGCGCGGATGCGCGTGACCGCGTCGCGCACTTCTTGCAGCGATTCGTTCACGTCGCGGCCGATCTTGAACTCGATGAAAGTGGTGGAACTGCCTTCCACCACGGTGCTGGAGAGCTTGTTGATGCCCGACAGGCTGGCCACCGAATCCTCCACCTTGCGGGTGACTTCGGTTTCCAGCTGGCTGGGCGTGGCGCCGGGCAGGGTGACCATGACCGTGACGCCAGGGAAGGCGATATCCGGGAATCGCGATACTGCCAGCTGCTGGAAGCCAAACACGCCCACCGCCGTGAGCAGGATGAACAGCAGGATTGCCGGCAGAGGCCGGTTGATGGACCAGGCGGAAAAGTTCATGCCGCTCAGTCCTGGCTGGCCGGGACCACGCGCACGCGGTCGCCATCGGCCAGGAAGCCGGCGCCCTGCACCACCACTTGTTCGTCAGCCTGCAGGCCGTCGCGCACTTCCACCGCGCCGGCCTCGCGCGCGCCCAGCTCCACCCTACGCTGTGTCACCACGTCGCCTTTTCCCAGCACGAACACGTACCGATAGCCGTCGCGCTCAACGATGGCTTGCACAGGCACCGTGCGCGCGGGCAGCGCGCCCAGCAGCAAGTCGCCCTGGGCATACATGCCGGCACGCAGCGCGCCGGGCTTGGGTAAATCCACGTAGACCACTCCGGTGCGGCTTTCGACGTTCAGCGACGGCGACACGGCGCGCACCGTCCCCGCCACCGCCGCGCCGTCGGGGCTGCGCAGCTGCACATGCACGCCAGGCGTAACCCGGATCAGGTCGGCTTCGGGCAACTCGGCGCGCCACTCCAGGCGGCCGTCGCGGATCAGGCCCAGCAGCTCACTGCCGTCCGAAACAATCTGGCCCGGCTGCACCATGCGCTGGGAAATCACGCCGTCGTGGGGCGCTCGCAGGGTGGCGTAGCTGAGCTGCAGCTGGGCGTTTTCCAGCTGTGCCTGCGCCGTTTGCCGCTGCGCGCTGGCGGTGAGTTCGCCGGCGATCAGTTGGTCGGCTTCGCTGGCGGCAATCAGCTGTTCGCGCTTGAGGCGTTCACCGCGGCGGGCATTGGCCTGGGCCACGGTGAGTCCGGCATCGGCCTGCGCCAGCACGGCTTGGGCTTGGCGAAGTTCCATCTGCAGGCTGCGCACGTCCAACTGCAGCAGTGGGTCGCCCGCTTTCACGGTATCGCCGACTTCCACCAGCACCTGGGCCACCCGCTGGCCCGACAGCTCCACGCCCAGCGACATCGGCTCCCAGGCGGCGATGGAGCCCGAGGCGGTGACGCGCCGGGGCAGGTCCTGCTGGAGGGGCTTGGCCACGCTGACGGTGAGGCTGGCGGCAGCGGTGGGTGCCGCCTCGTCGCCCGAGCAGGCGGCCAGGGCCAGGCAAAGCACTAGCGGCGGCAGGACCGCGCGCGGGAAACGGGGCATGGGGCATTCGCCGTGAGGTGCGTGGCCCGCATTGTCGCAAAGGTGGGGCACTCTGGGCGTGCACGGCCTGGTGTCCGGTGGGCTAGTCTTAAGCCGTGCTACTGGGCGCCCCCCCCGGAGACCCCCGTGAACTCGATCCCCCCCAGCCCCGCCCTGCCGCCGAGTTTGTCCAAGCGCGTCGCTGCGCTGGACACCCAGACCGCGCTCAAGCGCCTGGACGCCATCGACCCTGCCGAGATCGCCAAATTGCTTGCGGGCATGCCGCCGGCCCGGGCCAACACCCTGCTGGCCGCGATGGCTCCCGATTGGCGCGCCCGCATCATGGCCGCGGCGCCGACGGGCACCGATTGGCGCGACAGCCAGCGTTACGCCGAAGGCTCGGTGGGGCGGCTGCTGGAAGACCCGCCCGCGGTATTCGTGGCCGGCACGCCGGTGGCCGAGGCCATCGAGACGCTGCGCGCGGTAGTGAAGCAGCGCATGGTCACCTATCTTTGGGTGGTGGACGCGGCGCAGAAGTTACTGGGCGTGGTGGCGTTCCGCGAGCTGCTGTACGCCGATCGCGACGCGCGCCTGGACGACATCATGATCCGCGATCCCTTCAGCCTGCGGCCCACCGCAACGCTGGTGGACGCGATGCGCGAGGTGGTGACACGCCACTACCCGGTGTACCCGGTGTGCGAAGACGACGGCCGGCTGATGGGCCAGGTGCGCGGGCAGATCCTGTTCGAGCAGCAGGCCTTCGAGATTTCCGCGCAGGCCGGCGCCATGGTGGGCGTGGAGAAAGAGGAGCGGCTGGCGACGCCGCTGCTGCGCGCGTTCCGGTTCCGCAATCCGTGGCTGCTGGTGAACCTGCTCACGGTGTTCATCGCCGCGGCGGTGGTGGGCTATTTCGAAGACACCATCAACCGGGTGGTGGTGCTGGCGATGTTCCTGCCGGTGCTGGGCGGGCAGAGCGGCAACCTGGGCTGCCAGGCGCTGGCGGTGATGCTGCGCGGCATGACGCTGGGCGAACTGCGGGCGACCAAGATCGCGGCGCTGGCCACCAAGGAAGCGCTGCTGGGCTTGCTCAACGGCATGGTGACTGGCGCGCTGGCGGGCGTTGCCATGTACGTCGTGGTGTCGCGCGCGGGCGGCGGCGATGCGCTGATGCTCGGCCTCATCACCATGGCCGCCATGTCGCTCAGCTGCATGCTGGCGGGCCTGTCGGGCTCGCTCATTCCCATCGTGCTCAAGCGCCTGGGCGCCGACCCGGCCACCGCTTCCAGCATCTTCCTAACCACCCTGACCGACGTGGTCAGCATGGGCAGTTTCCTCGGATTGGTGACCTGGCTGGTGCTCTGAGCGGGGCCGTTTTGGTCAATGCTGCACTGCAACGTGCATCCACCCCCGCCCCCGGCCACGATGCCTGCGCTTCCGACGTGGGGGAGGGAGCGAGAAGCCCGCAGCTGCGCAAGCGCTGCGGGCTTTTCTTTTGCATCACCCCAAACCCGCAAATCAAGAACGGTGTCAGAGTGAGTTCCGCTAGGAACTCACTCTGACACCGTTCTTGATTTACCGGCGCGTGACAGAATCGGGGCATGAAGCCCGCACACACGCTTGAACCCGCACTGGCTGCCTTGGTGGAGCGCGCGCTTTCGCGCCTGGCCGAGCGCGCGCCGACCGCTTTGGCGGATCCGTTGCGGCGCGCGGCGCTGGCGCGGCTGGCGTTGTGCAGCGATTTCGCCATTGACACGCTGTGCCGCCAGCCTGAGCTCATCGACGCGCTGGACGCCCCGGGCGAGCCCGCGCCCGAGCTGCCGCCGGGCCACGAGGCCGACTGGCCGGCGCAGCTGCGGCGCTGGCGCACGGCGCAGTCCACGCGCCTGATCTGGCGCGACCTGCACGGCCACGACGACGTGGACGCCACCCTGGCCGGCAGCAGCCGCATCGCCGACGTGGCGCTGCAGTGCGGGCTGTCGGCGCTGGCCGGGCCGCTGGCCGAGCGCCATGGCACGGTGCGCGACGCCGAGGGTCGGCCGCAGCAGCTGGTGGTATTCGGCCTGGGCAAGCTGGGCGGCGGCGAGCTCAACTTCAGCTCGGACGTGGACCTGGTGTATGCCTTCGCCGAGCACGGCCAGAGCGACGGCGCCCGCGCGCTGGACGCCGAGGCCTGGTTCACCCGTCTTGGCCAGCGCCTGGCGCAGTTGCTGGGCGACGTCACTGCCGACGGCTTCTGCCATCGCGTGGACCTGCGGCTGCGGCCGTTCGGCGCCAGCGGCCGGCTGGTGCTGAGCTTTGGCGCGATGGAGCAGTACTTCCAGCGCGAGGGCCGCGACTGGGAGCGCTACGCCTGGGTGAAGGCGCGGCCGGTGGCCGGTGATCTGGCCGCGGGCGAGCGGCTGCTGCAGACGCTGCGGCCGTTCGTTTACCGACGCTATCTCGACTACAGCGCGCTCGACGGCCTGCGCGAGATGAAGGCGCTGATTGCCGCGCAGGTACAGCGGCGCGAGCTGGCCGAGGACCTCAAGCTGGGCCCGGGCGGCATCCGCGAAGTGGAGTTCCTGGTGCAGGCGCTGCAGCTGATCCGCGGCGGCCGCGAGCCGGCGCTGCGCGGCCGCGCGCTCCTGCCGGCGCTGGCCGCACTGGCCGAGGCGGGCCACGTGGCGCCCGCCACGGCGGAACGGTTAGCCGCGGCCTACCGCGGCCTGCGCCGGCTGGAGAACCGCGTGCAGATGCTGGGCGACCAGCAAGTGCACGCGCTGCCCGAGGACCCGTTGGTGCGAATGCGCATTGCGCTGGCGTTGGGATACCGCGACAGCGCCGCGATGCTTGAGGAGCTCGACGGCCACCGCAGCGCTGTCGCTGAGGAATTCGCCGGACTGCTGGAAGCGCGCGGCCGCCGGCGCGCGCCGGTGAATGCGCTGGTGGACTACTGGCGCGCGCTGCCCGAGGGCGGCGACGCCGCCACGCTGGCCGATGCCGGTTTCAGCAATGCCGAGGGGCAAGACGCGGCCCTGCGCGATTTTGCGCGCACGCCGGCGGTGCGCGCGCTGTCGGGACGCGCGCGCCAGCGCTTGGACAACGTGCTGCCGGCGCTGCTGGCCGCCGCCGCGCGCAGCGAAGCGCCGGATGCGTCGCTGCCGCGGGGGCTCGCCCTGCTGCAGGCGGTGACGCGGCGCACGAGCTACCTGGCGCTGCTGGAAGAACAGCCCGCGGCACTCGCGCGTCTTGCCGACGTCACCGCGCGCAGCGCACTGCTGTCCGAACGCCTGGCCGCGCATCCGCTGCTGCTGGACGAACTGCTGGATTCACGCGCTGCGGGCGCTATTCCCGACGAGGCGCAGATCGCCGCGCTGGTGTCCGCTGCCGTCGCCGCGCTGCCGGCGGGCGATACCGAGCTGGCGCTCACTGCGCTGAACGAAACGCGGCAGGCCATCGGCTTCCGATTGGCGCTGGCCACGCTGGGACAGCGGCTGCCGCCGCTGGACGCGACACGGCGGCTGGCGGCGTTGGCTGAAGCGCTGCTGGCGGCGACGCTGCAGGTGGCGCAGGCAGATATCGAAGCGGCGCACGGGCGCGTGCCGGGCGCCGGCCTGGCCGTGTTGGGCTACGGCAGCCTGGGCGGGCAGGAGTTGGGCTTCGGCTCGGACCTGGACCTGGTGTTCCTGCACGATGCGCGCGCCGACGCCGTTTCGGACGGGTCGCGGCCATTGGATGCTGGCCGCTATTTCGCGCGGCTGGCGCAGCGCTTGGTGAGCCTGCTGGGCACCGTCACCGGCGCGGGAAAACTTTATGAAATCGACGTGCGCCTGCGGCCTGACGGCGCCAAGGGCATGCTGGTATCGAGCCTGGAGAGCTTCGCCGAGTACCAGCAGCAGCGCGCGTGGACCTGGGAGCGGCAGGCGCTGGTGCGCGCGCGGGCGCTGGCGGGGGCGGCGCCGGTGTGCGCGGCCTTCGATGCCATCCGCACCCGCACCCTGCTCGAAGCGCGCGATGGCGACACGGTGCGCGCCGACGTGGTGGCGATGCGCCGGCGCATGCGCGCCGAACTCGACCGCAGCAGCGCGCTGCGCTTCGACCTCAAGCAGGGCGAGGGCGGCTTGGTGGACCTGGAATTCCTGGTGCAGGCGGCGGTGCTGCAGCACGCCGCCGCGCATCCGGACTTGGCCGAGTCGCGCGACACGCCGGCGCTACTGCGGGCCCTGCAGGCAGCGGGCGTGCTGGTGCCGGACGCGGCTGATTCGCTGCGGCAGGCGCACGCGCTGATGTTGGGTCGCGGCCTGGACTGCACCCTGGACCAGCGGCCGCGGCTGGTGGCTCCCGATACGGCGCTGGAGGCCGCGCGTGCCGTGATTTCAGCCGCCTGCCGCGACCAGGGGCTCCACTTCAGCTGACCCGCGCAGCTCAGCGCCCCAAGTGCTCGCGCACGGCCGCGGCCACGCGCGCGGTTTCCCGCAGTGGCTCGGCTTGGAATGCCTCAAGCGTTGAGGTCTGCGCGCGGATGCGGCCGCGCCGCAGCAGTTCGTCCAGATAGGCGCGCACGCGCCCGGTGGCGCGGCCGGGTTCGGCCACGTACACCGGCGCGGCGGTGGCGCAGGCCTCCGACACCATGTTCACCGAATCGGGAGAGCAGACGATGCGGTCGGCGTGGGCGAGCGCGCCGGCGTAGGGGTTGGCGCCATCGGCGGCGCCGAACCAGCGCAGCCCGGGCGTATCGGCCCAGTACTGGCGCGACAGCGTGGCCAACTCGGTGGGCGTGCGCCGCGAGCCGATCACCAGCAGGCTGCCGCCGTCGTGCGCCAGGGTGTATTCAAGCTTGGCGGTCATCACCTCGAACGCGCTGCGGTCGAAGCGCACGGCCCGCGTGGGGCCGCCCAGCAGCACCAAGGTGCGCGGCGAGGGCAGGGCGGCGAATGCGGCGAATTGCGCGCGCGCCGATGCCAGCCATGCGGCGTCCACCGGGTTGAGGCTGCCGCACAGGGTGATCACGTTCTTGCCGCGCAGGCCGTCGTGCTCGGGCGCCACCACGAGATTCCATAGCGCGGGGTCCAGCCGCGGGTCCAGCACCTGCACGGCGCGGCTACCGCGCGCGCGCAGCAGGCGGGTGGCAAGGGCCGCGCGCCGGCCGCAGCCCAGGGCCAGGACGGGTGGAGTGGCCAGGGCAGCTTCGAAGTCAGGACCCAAGGCGGCGTCGGCGCCTGGCAGCCGCCGCGGCGCCAGCCAGGCCCAGGGCGCGCGGGCTTCGAGCGTCCACTCGCGCACCTCGGGGGACAGCGCCGCCGCCAAGGCCATTACTTGCTGGCGATGCCCGGCGGCGCCGTCGTGCAGGGCCCAAGCATTAGGTGTGGCGCTAGACATGCCGGGCAGGGTAGCCGGAATGCGCCCGGCGGCGCGAACCCGCCCGACACCCCCGTGCCCGGCGCACGCCCGCAACGATACGTTGCGGGGCTCCCGCTGCGCGGCAGCGGCGGCTTGCCTACACTCCCGTCACCGCGCTCACCCCATGTTGACGTCCACCTGCAGGAGCACCGCATGAACGCACCCCTAAACGCCGCCGCGCTGGACCAGCTTTTCCGCGAAGCCCGCACCTACCGCGGTTCGGACCAGGCCTGGCTGGATCAGCCGGTCAGCGATGCCCAGCTGCACGAGCTTTACGATCTTTTCAAACTGGCGCCCACCAGCGCCAACTGCTCGCCGGCGCGCATCGTCTTCGTGCGCTCGGACGCCGCCCGCGCCCAGCTGCGCGATGCGGTGGCGCCGGGCAACCTCCCGGCCACCCTGGCCGCGCCGGTCACCGCCATCATCGGCACCGACGGCGAGTTCTACGAGCACCTGCCCGAGCTGTTCCCCTATGCCGACGCCCGCAGCTGGTTCGTGGGCAAGCCGGAGCTGGCGCACGAAACCGCGTTCCGCAACGCCAGCCTGCAGGGCGCGTACCTGATGCTCGCGGCGCGCGCGCTGGGCCTGGACTGCGGGCCGATGTCGGGATTCGATGGCGCGAAGATGGACGCGGCGTTTTTCCCCGGCACGGCGGTAAAAACCAATTTCATCTGTAGCCTCGGCTACGGCAACCGCGACACCCTCACGCCGCGCGGCCCACGCCTGGGCTTCGACCAAGCCTGCCGGATCGCCTGACCCCACCCTGGAGCACACGTCATGAACTTCAAGCAGATTGCCCTTGCCAGCGTCCTCGCCCTGTCCAGCTTCGCGGCCCAGGCGGCGGGCAACTACACCATCGATCCCACCCATACCCAGGTGCAGTTCACCTACAACCACATGGGTTTCTCCAACATCACCGGTCGCTTCGACCAGGTGGAGTCGGAATTCAACCTCGACACCGCTGACCTCACCCGCTCCAGCGTCAGCATCACCATTCCGGTTTCCAGCATCAGCACCGGCGTCGAAAAGCTCGACACCCACCTGCTTGGCGCGGACTTCTTCAATGCGGCGCAGTTCCCCACTGCCACCTTCAAAAGCACCGCGGTCACCGCCGCCGGCGAAGGCAAGCTGGCCGTCGCCGGCGACCTCACCATCCACGGTGTCACCCGCCCAGTGGTGCTGGACGTCACCGTGAACAAGATCGGCGACCACCCGATGGCCAAGGTGCCCGCGGCCGGCTTCGACGCCAGCCTCAGCCTCAAGCGCAGCGACTTCGGCGTCGGCGCCTACGTGCCCATGGTCGGCGACGAAGTCACCCTCGCCATCACCGTCGAAGCCCGCCAAACCCCGCCCGCCCCCGCGCCCTGAACGCCGCCAGGAGCGGTGTCAGAGTGAGTTCCCAGCGCAATAACTCACTCTGACACCGTTCCGCACCGTTCCTGTAAAATGGCAGCGGGTCTTCTGGGGTTAGCTGCCATGTCGCGTACTGACACTGCCACGGGCCGCGCGCCCGCCAACGCCGAGCGCCGGTACGAGGTGCTTCGGGCGCAGCTGCCGCTGTCTTGCCCCACGCCGGAGATGGCGCTCTGGAACTCGCACCCGCGGGTGTACCTGGCCGTGGAAGCTACCGGCAGCGCGACGTGCCCCTACTGCGGCGCGGTTTACGTGCTCAAGGACTGAGGTCGGGATCGCGCCTTGCGCCGCCTGACCGTCGTGCAGCTGCTGCCGGCGCTTGAGAGCGGCGGCGTCGAGCGTTCCACGCTGGAAATCGCCGCGGCATTGGTGGCCGCAGGCCACCGCTCGGTGGTGGTGTCCACGGGTGGAAGGCTGGTGCCGGGCCTGTTGGCTGAAGGCAGCGAGCACATCAGCCTGCCGATTGGCCGCAAATCCTTGGGCGCGCTGGCGGTGATGTACCGGCTACGCGCCGAACTTGCCGCCCTGCAGCCCGACATCGTCCACGCCCGCTCGCGGCTGCCCGCGTGGCTGGGCCTGCTGGCGCTGCGCGGCCTGCCCGCGCCAAGGCCGCACTTCGTCACCACCGTGCACGGCTTGAATTCGCCCGGCCGCTACAGCGGCGTGATGCGCCGCGGCGAG
Organism: Lysobacteraceae bacterium; assembly: GCA_031400995.1. Classification (GTDB taxonomy): domain Bacteria; phylum Pseudomonadota; class Gammaproteobacteria; order Xanthomonadales; family Xanthomonadaceae; genus Arenimonas. The sequence goes on along the minus strand of JANNQY010000058.1, from coordinate 13,473 downwards.
CGGGTGATCTGTGTTTCCGAAAGCGTGCGCGCCTACGTGCTGGCGCAATGGCCCGATACCGACCCCGCCAAACTCACGGTCATCCCGCGCGGTATCGACCCGGCGCAGTTTCCGCGCGGACATGCGCCCGGTGCGGCGTGGCGGCAGCAGTTCGCCCACGACCACCCCGCCCTGCAGGGCGGCCGGCTGCTGTTGATGCCTGGCCGCGGCACCCGCCTCAAGGGCCACGTCACGGCAATCGAACTGCTGGCCGAACTGCGCGCCGCCGGCCACGACGTGCGTCTGTGGCTGCTCGGCGCCCGCGAGCCCGGCCGCGAGGCCTACATGACTGAACTCGAAGCCCTGGCGCGCGAACGCGGCGTGCTTGACGCGCTGGCAATCAGCCCGCCGCGCAGCGACGTCGTGGACGCCTATGGCGCCTGCGACCTGGTGCTGCAGCTCTCCAATCAGTCCGAAGCCTTCGGCCGCACCGTGCTCGAGGCGTTGTCGGTAGGCCGGCCGGTGCTGGGCTGGGACCGCGCCGGCGTGGGCGAACTGCTGCAGGCGCTGTATCCGGCCGGCGCGGTATTCCCCGGGAACGGCGCCGCGCTGAAAGCCGCGGCCACCCGCCTGCTCGCCGCGCCGCCATCCATGCCGGTTAACATCCCCTACACCTTGGCGGCGATGCAGTCCGCCACCCTGGATGTCTATGAACGCCTCGCCGCCAACTGAAGCCAGCCTGCGCTGGGCCCCCTGGTGGGTGCTGGCCTTCGTGGCGCTGTGGCCGCTGCCTGGTGCCGCGGAGCTGATGCTGTCGCTGGGCGCGCTGGCGGCGCTGGCCGTGCTGGCGCTCTCCCGTTTCCGCGATGGCCACGTGCTGCTTACCGGCGAAGCCTGGGCGCTCACCACCGTGCTGTTCCTGAGCTACTGGCTGCCCGAGGTGTTCTCCTCGGTAGGCGCCGTGAACGGACCCCGGGCAATGCGCGAATCGCTGCTGGACCTGCGCTACCTGCCGTTCCTTTGGCTGGTCGCCATTGCGGTGGCCAGCGAACGCGGTCGTCGCCGCACGTTTGCCGGCCTGGCCATTATCGTCACCTTCTGGTTGGTGGATGCCTTGGTGCAGGCCGCCACTGGCTGGAGCCTGGGCGGGCCGGCCACGGCGGACCGGCTCAGCGGCGTGTTCGGCGCCGACAACCTCAAGCTCGGGCTGGTGGTGGCCAGTCTGTCGCCCTTCCCACTCACCGTCGCCGCCCGCCGGTTCGGACTGCTGGGCTGGAGCCTGTTGGCCTTGATGCTGGTGGTGGTGGTACTGCTTGCCGGTGCACGCGCGTCCTGGCTCACCCTTTGCCTGGTGCTGGTGATCAGCGGCTGGCAGCAGTTCGGAAGCAAACGCGCGCTGATGCTGCTGGCGCTGGGCGCAGTGATGGTGTTCGGCCTGTCGCTGGCGCTGTCGGACAAGCTGCAGGATCGCGTGGAGCGCACCGAGGCCATGCTCACCGGCGATCGCCAGGACCTCAACCATGCCCTGTCAGGCCGCCTGCCGATTTGGAGCACGGCCTGGCGCATGGCCATGGCTAATCCGATCAACGGCGTGGGCGTGCGGGGCTTCCGCAACGCTTATCCCGACTATGCCCTGCCGGGGGATCCGTGGCTGGCAGACGAACACGGCGCCGGCTACCACGCGCATCAGATCGTGCTCGAAATTCTCAGCGAAACCGGCGTGCTGGGCCTGCTGCTGTGGCTGTGTGGCGTGGCGATGGCAGTACGCGCTTGGTCGGTGGCGGCGCCGTCGGCGCGCGCGCGCGCCAGTGCACCGGCGCTGGCGCTGCTGGTCACGGTGTTTCCGCTGAACACGCACTTGGCGTTCTATTCCACCTTCTGGGGCGGCTTGACGCTGCTGCTGGCGGCGCTGTTCGCGGGCAGCCTGCTGGCCAGGCCGGCGGCCGCCCGCGCCCCGGCCTCAGGCTGAGCAGGGCGGACACGGTGCGCTGCTGGTTCGTGCCGCCGCTGGTGCTGCTGGCGCGCGCTGTGGCCTGGCTGCCGCAGCCGCTGCTGCTGGGCCTGGGCCGCGCCATGGCGTGGGTGCTGTGGCCACTGCTGCGCTCACGCCGCCGCATCGCCGCCATAAATATCGCCCTGTGTTTCCCCGAACTCGATGCCAGCGCGCAACGCAGCATGGCAAGTGCCAGCGTGGTCAACACGGTAATCGGCGTGCTTGAAATGTTGCGCGCCTGGCATGCCCCGCCGGCACGCCTGGCCGGTGCGGCGGACATCGAGGGCCTGGAGCACGTGCAGCAGGCCCTGGCCCGCGGCCAGGGCGTGCTGCTCATGTGCGGGCACTTCACCCACAACGAACTGGCGGTACGGCTGCTGTCCCTGGCGCTGCAGCGGCCGGTGCACGGCATCATCCGCCGCCATAACAACGTGTGCCTGGAGCACTGGTTCGAGGCGGCACGCACCCGGGCGAACTTGCCCACCATCGCCAAGAAGGACGTGCGTGGACTGCTCAGGTGCCTGCTCGACGGGCAGTTGGTGCTCTATGCCGCCGACCAGAACTTCAGCTACCAAAGTACCTTCGTGCCGTTCTTCGGCATCCCGGCGGCGACGCTCGCCGTCACCCCGGACTTGGTGCGCCGGGGCCGTGCGGTGCTGCTGCCGTTCTGGCACCAGCGCCTGCCGGACGGCCGCTACCGCCTGCGCATCGAGCCCACTTGGCCGGGCTGGCCCAGCGGCGATCCGGCTACCGATGCCGCCCGCTACATGGGCGAACTGGAGAACGTGGTGCGCGAATGCCCCGAGCAGTACCTGTGGGTGCATCGCCGCTTCAAGTCGCGGCCGCCGGGCGCCGCGCCGATTTACTGATTCGGGTACTGGCGGCGGCTGCCGTCGGGCTGGCGCTTGAAGCGCTGGTGCAGCCACAGGTACTGCCCGGGGCAGCGGCGGATCAGCGCTTCCAGCGCGGCCATCACCCGCGCGGTGTCGCAGGTGGCGTCGGCGCTGGGAAAATCTTCCAGCATCGGCAGCACCTGGATGCGATAGCGGCCGCTGGCCAGCCGCTCATGGAACAGCGGCAGCACCGCTGCGCCCGACAGCCGCGCCAGTTGATGAGTGGACGTCAGGCTCCAGGCCAGTTGGCCGAAGAAGGGCACGAACACGCTGTCGCCGCGCCGTGTTTCCTGGTCGGGCGCGAACCACAGCAGGCCGCCTTGCTTCAGATGCCTCAGCGCCGGCCGCAGCTCTTCGCGCGAAAACATGGCCACGGCGTGACGCAGTCGGCCGCGGCGCACCGCCCACTCCATGGCCGGCTGCTCGTGCGGGCGATACATGCCGGCCAGTGGGATGTGCTGGCAGAGCATGCGCATGCAGATTTCCAGCGTGGTGAAGTGGGCCGACACCAGGATCACGCCGCGGCCGCCGGCCCGCGCCGCCTCCAGGTGCTCCAAGCCTGAGAGATCACACTCCTCCGGCGCCGGTAGCCGCCCCCACCACGCGCGCAGGAATTCGAACAGGCCCAGGCCCAACGCGGTGAAATTGCGCCGCAGCAGCGCAGCGCGCTCGGTTTCGGACAAGTCAGGGAAACACAGGGCCAGGTTGCTGGCCGCTACGCGGCGGCGCGAGCGAGCGGTATGGAATAGCAGCCAGCCCAGTCCGGGCCCGATGCGCTGCTGCAGCCACAATGGCCAGCGCGCCACTGTCCAGCCCAGTCCTATCAGCAGCCAGGCCGGCCAGTGACGCGGGGCAAGCGGGGGCGGGTGGGGCGTATCGGCCATGGCTGGACATTCTAGCCGCTGCCGCCGCGTCGCCGGCGAGGTCGGTTATCCTTTTGCCCATGCAGCTCACCTTCGGGCAACGCGCACTGCTGGGCCTGTATTCGCTGGTCCTGCACCTCGCGTTCCCGGTCACCCTCTATCACTTGGTCTGGCGCGGCATGCGCCAGCGCGAATACCTGCTGCGCTGGCCCGAGCGCTATGCCTGGCTCGACGGCAAGCTCGACCTGCACGATTCCATCTGGGTGCACGCGGTGTCGGTGGGCGAAGTGCTGGCCGCCCGGCCGCTGGTGGATGCGCTCCTGGCCAAGTACCCGGAGCGGCCGCTACTGGTCACCACCATCACCCCCACCGGCTCCGAGCGCGTGCGTGCCATCTGGGGCGCCCGCGTGCACCACGTTTACCTGCCCTACGATGTGCGCAGCATGGTGCGCAGGTTCCTCGACCGCGCGCGGCCGGCGCTGGCCGTGATCGTGGAAACCGAGATCTGGCTGAACTTGTACGTGGAGTGCGCACGCCGCGGCATTCCGCTGGCGATGGTGAATGCGCGGCTGTCGGAGCGCTCGCTGCGCGGCTATATGCCCGTCCAGTCGCTGGCCAAGCTGGCCATGCGGGCGGTGCAGCTGGTGGCCGCACAATCAGCGGCCGATGCTACCCGGCTGGCGCGCATCGGCGCCGACCCCGCGCATACCGTGGTTACCGGCAACCTGAAGTACGACCTCGCGCTACCCGAGGGCAGTGCGCGCCAAGCACTTCAGTGGCGCACCGGATGGGGCGCGCAGCGGCCGGTATGGATCGCCGCCAGCACCCATGCCCCTGAAGAGGATGCCGTGCTGGCCCTGCATGCGCGGCTGCTGGCGCGGCACCCCGATGCGCTGCTGTTGTGGGCGCCGCGCCACCCCGAGCGCTTTGCCGCCGTGCGTGAGGCGGCACTGGCGCAGGGGCTGTCGGTGCGCGCGCGCCGCGCGCAGCGGTTGCCGGTGGCGGGCACGCAGGTGTTCGTGATCGACACCATGGGCGAACTGCTCGGTTTCTTCGCCGCGGCCGACGTCGCCTTCATCGGCGGCAGCCTGTGCGAGGTGGGCGGGCACAACGTGCTTGAACCGGCCTCGCTGGGCGTGCCCAGCGTGGTGGGCCCGCATACGTTCAACTTCGCCGAAGTCACCCAGCGGCTGCGCGATGCCGGCGCGCTGGTGCAGGCCGACGCCGCTGAGGAGCTTGGTGATGCGGTGCTGGCGCTGGTGGACGACGCGCCGCGCCGCGCCCGGATGGGTGCTGCAGGGCGCAGCCAAGTGGCGGAACTGTCGGGCGCGCTGGAGCGCACCCTGGGCCTGCTGGACGGACTGTTGAGCGCCAAGCCCGCCTGAGCGGGCCGGCGTCGGGCGCTTACTCGACGGTTTCGGACGCGGCGAGCGCGGCTTCCGCGTCATTCACCAGCAGGCGGTTGACCAACTCCAGGTCTTCCAGGGTCACCGTGCCGGCAGCCTGCTTCAGGCGCAGCGTGTTCACCATGAAATTGTTGCGCGAGCGCGAGAACTCGCGCTGCGCCTGGAACAGCGCCTGCTGCGTGATCAGCACGTCGATGATGGTGCGCGTGCCCACTTCCAGCCCGGCCTCGCTGGCCTCGTAGGCCGCTTCGGCCGAGACCACCGACAGGCGGCGGGCCTCCACTTCGGCGATGCCCGAACCCAGCGAGCGCTGGGCGTTGCGGGTCTGGCGGATCACGGCGCGGCGCTGCTGCTCGAGCTGGTCGGCCACCGCGTCGCGGTTGTAAACGGCCTGGCGCACGCCCGACTGGGTGAATCCGCCGGTGTAGATCGGCACCGTGAGCACCACGCCCACGCGGGTGGTCTGGGCGCTGTTGTCGTAGCTGTTGTTGCCGGGCACCGGCGAGAAGATGTCGTTGCTGCCATCGCCGTCGAAATCGCTGTAGCCCGCGGTGAGACCCAGCGAGGGCAGGTGGCCGGAGCGCGCGCTGGCGATGTCCTTTTCAGCCGCCACCAGCGCCAGTTCGCGCGCCAGCAGGGTGGGGTTGGACTCCATGGCCATAGCCACCCAGTCCTGCTCGAGCAGCGAGTTGGGATCCTGCGGCTTGAACTCCGGGGCCAGGCCGCGCAGGTTCTCCACCGGAGTGCCGGTGATTTCGCCCAGCGCTTCGCGGGCGTCGTCCAGGGCATTGGCCACGCCGATGGCGTTGGCGCGGGCGGTGTCGTAGCGGGCGCGCGCTTCGTGCACGTCGGTGATCGGGGCCAGGCCGACTTCCAGGCGCTTCTCGGCCTGGTCGAGCTGGCGCTTCACCGAGCGCTCCTCGGCGCGCGACGAGGCGAGGGTTTCGATGGAGGTGAGCACGTTGAAGTAGGCATCAGCCACGCGCACCACCAAGTCGTCGGTGGCGGCCTTGTACTCGGCCTGCGACTGGCCGGCACGGGCACGGGCGGCGCTGAGGCGGGTGTAGTTGCCGTGGTCGTACAGGCTCTGGCGCAGGTTCACGCTCCAGCCCGAGCTGTTGTTGGTGCTGCTGGACTCCGAGTCGGGCTGCAGCACGTTGCCGAACGCCTGCGAGCCGCTGCTGTCGGTTTCGGAGCGGTTCCAGCTGACGCTGCCGTCAATCTGCGGCAGCAGCGCGGAACGCGTCTGCGCCACACCTTCGCCGATGGCGAGGCTGCGAGATTCGGCCGCGGCCAGCACCGGGTCACTTTTGCGGGCGAGCTCGTAGGCTTCCATCAGGTCGGCGGCACCGGCGGTACCGGCGGCGAAAGACAGCGCGATGGCAAGGGTCAGGGGACGGAAGCTCAGGCGCATGGGGTAGTCCTGGGTAGCGGAATCAAAAGGTGAAGTGCGGTGCCGGAGCGGCGCCGTGCAGGTAGGGGATATCGGTCTCGAACAGGCTTTCGCGGTGGAAGCTTTCACCGCGGCGGGTGATGCGCAGCGCTTCCTGCACCGGCGAGAGCCCGTGCACTACGAACAAGCGGCCGCCGGGCTTGAGCCAGGCGCCAAAGCGCTCGGGGTCGGTGGCAACGGCACCGGTAACGCCGATGGCATCGAATAGCCGGCCGGGCTGCCACGCGAACACGTCGGCGCATTCGAGCCGCACGTTGCTGACGCCGTCGACGGCAAGGCGCGCACGCGCTCGCTCGATGAAATCTGGGTGTCGGTCGATGCTGGTGACTTCGCGGGTCAGCGCCGCCAGGCAGGCGGTGATGAAGCCCGAGCCGGTGCCGATCTCGAGCACCTCGTCGCCGGGTTCCAGGTTCATCGCCTGCAGCAGGCGGCCTTCGACCACCGGCTTCATCATCACTTCGCCGTGGTCCAGCGGCAGCGGCGCGTCGGAGAACGCCAGCTTGCGGTGCCGCTGCGGCACGAAATCCTCGCGCCGCACCTGCATCAGCACGGCCAACACGCGCGGGTCAAGCACGTCCCAGGGACGGACCTGCTGTTCAACCATCGCGTGGCGGGCCTGCTGGAAATCAAGGGACATGGCGAACGCATCCTGACGGTACAAGGGTGGTGATTTTACGCCCCGGCCGGGTCGGCGCGGAAGGCGCCAGACGCGCCGGGCGCGGCCTGGTGACGGGCCCGCACAGGATGCTGGCGCCAGCCCGTGGCGCCGTAGTGCCATTAGTCACCGAGACCGTGTGCACAGGCGGCGAAGGCCATGCACTCATCGCCGGCCCGGGCCGTAGGCGCGCAGGAACAGATCCACGGTTGCATCCACGTGCGCCTCCACGTCGGCCGAGGTGTACCGCTCGGGGCAGCCGCACAGCAGGCGCGCGTGGTACTCGCCCTTAAGCAGGCAGAAGAACTGGGAGGCGGCGAGGGTGGTGTCGGGCACCCGCAGTTCGCCGGCGGCGTCCTCGGCCTCCAGGAAGGCTGAAAATGCCTCCTGGGTGCGCTTGGGCCCGGCTTCCCAGAACATCTTGGGCAGGTGCGAGTCCTCGGGCAGTTGGCGCGACATGATCCGGTGGATGGAAATGGCCTCGTCGCTGGTGATGAGCCGGAAAAAAGCGTGGGCAATGCGCACCAGCTGGCCGCGGATGGGCCCCTCGAAGCGCGCCACGAACAGGTCCGACGGCAGCAAGTCCTCGCACTTGGCCTTCACCGCCTCCACGAACAGGGTGTCCTTGTCCTGGAAATGGCTGTAAACGGTGAGTTTGGACACCCCGGCGCTCTGGGCGATGGCATCCATGCTGACGCCGTCGTAGCCCCGGGCCGGGAACAGGGACTTGGCCGCATCCAGGATGGCAGCGCGTTTCTCAGGGTCTTTAGGGCGCCCGGGCGGCGCCGTTCGGAGTGGCTGGTTCATATGCAGATTATTATTGAACTTGTCAGTTTGGTAAAGATAATATACCCCCGGTTCAATAAATAAATGACGTCCTGATGAGCGCTGCGGCCACGAACCTCAAACTCCTCTGCCTGACCGGGTTGCTGGCCTTGGCCGGCTGCGGCGACGATGCCGCGCCCGAGACTCCGGCGCGCCCGGCCATGGTGGTGCAGCCCGGCGCCGGCTCCGCCGCGCTCAGCGTCTATTCGGGCGAAGTGCGGGCCCAGTACGAGCCGGCCCTGGCGTTCCGCATTGGCGGCAAGATCGCCAAGCGCCTGGTGGACGTGGGGGAGCAAGTGGAAGCGGGCCAGGCCCTGGCTGAGCTCGACGCTGCGGACGTGGGCCTAAATCTGGAAGCTTCGCAGGCCCAGCTGGCCTCGGCCGAGTCGGACCTGGCGCTGGCTACTTCGGAGCTGGAGCGCTACCGCAGCCTGCTGGACCGCCAGTTGGTCAGCCGGTCGCTTTACGACACGCGCGCGTCGGCGCAGAAGGCGGCGCAGGCGCGGGTGCGTCAGGCGGAGGCCGAGACCAAGGTTTCCGGAAACCAGGCGACTTACGCGGTGCTGCGCGCGCCTGAGCGCGGCGTCATCGCGCAGCGGCTGGCCGAAGCGGGCCAAGTGGTGGCCGCCGGACAGACGGTATTCGTGCTGGCCCAGGACGGCGCCCGCGAAGTGGTGATCAGCGTGCCCGAGCGCAGCGCCGGTGATTTCAGCCCCGGCCGCAAACTGGCGGTGGAACTGTGGTCGCAGCCGGGCAAGCGCTTCCCCGCCACCCTGCGCGAGATCGCGCCGGCGGCAGATGCCCAGGCGCGCACGTTTGCTGCGCGGGTCACCTTCAACCCGGGCGAAGTGAGCACCGAGATTGGCCAAAGCGCGCGCGTGTTCGCGCTGCAGGACGGCAACGTGGCGCTGGAGGTGCCGCTGTCGGCGCTGTACCAACTGGACGGCAAGCCGGCCGTGTGGGTGGTGGATACCGCCAAGTCCACCGTGCACCTGACGCCAGTGACGACAGGCCCGCTGGGCGAGGAAAAAGTGCCCGTGCTGTCGGGGCTGTCCGCCAGCGACTGGGTGGTGTCGGCCGGCGTGCACCTGCTGCTGGAAGGCCAGCGCATCAAGCCCATCGACCGGGATAACCGCCCGGTGGTGCTGTCCGCGTCCGTCGATACGCCCTGAGGTCAGCTCATGGCCTCCTCTTTCAACCTCTCCGCGTGGGCCCTGCGCAATCGCTCGCTGGTGCTTTACACCATGGTGGTGCTGGCGGTGATCGGCGTCTTTAGCTACCAGCGCCTGGGGCAGTCGGAAGACCCGCCGTTTACCTTCAAGATCATGGTGGTGCGCACCGTGTGGCCGGGCGCCACCGCCGAGGAAGTGGCGCTGCAGGTCACCGACCGCATCGAGAAGGAAGTGATGGAGACCGGGCGCTACGAGTTCGTGCGCTCGTACTCGCGGCCGGGCGAATCGATGGTGATGCTGGTGTCGCGCGACCAGCTCAAGTCAAAGGACCTGCCGGCGCTGTGGTACGACGTGCGCAAGAAGGTGGGCGACATCCGCCACACGCTGCCCCAGGGCGTGGTGGGCCCGTTCTTCAACGATGAGTTCGGCGACACCTTTGGCAACATCTATGCGCTGTCGGGCGACGGTTTCGACTACGCCACGCTGAAGGATTACGCCGAGCGCATCGAGCTTGAACTGCACCGCCTGCGCGACGTCGGCAAGATCGAGCTGGTGGGACTGCAGGACGAAAAGATCTGGATCGAGCTGTCCAACACCAAGCTGGCCACCTTGGGCGTGCCGCTGGAGCTGGTGCAGCAAGCCATTGACGAACAGAACGCGATCGCGCCGGCCAGCTTTTTCGAAACCGGTACCGACCGCGTGCAGCTTCGGGTGTCGGGCCGCTTCGACAGCGTGCAGGAAATCCGCGATTTCCCCATTCGCGTCGGTGACCGCAGCTTCCGTTTGGGCGACGTGGCCGAGGTGAGCCGCGGCTTCACCGACCCCGCGGCGCCGCGCATGCGCTTCATGGGCGAGAACGCCATCGGCATCGCGGTGTCCATGCGCGCCGGCGGCGACATCATCAAGCTGGGCGAAGTGCTGGACGAGAAGTTCGCCGAACTGCAGGAAAACCTGCCGGTGGGCATGACCCTGAAGAAAGTGTCCGACCAGCCCGCGGCCGTGCGCACCGGCGTGGCCGAGTTCGTGCGGGTGTTGGCCGAGGCGGTGATCATCGTGCTGCTGGTCAGCTTCTTCTCGCTGGGCTTCCGCACTGGCCTGGTGGTGGCGCTGTCCATCCCGCTGGTGCTGGCGATGACCTTTGCCGCGATGTACTACTTCGGCATCGGCCTGCACAAGATTTCGCTCGGTGCGCTGGTGCTGGGCCTGGGCCTGATGGTGGACGACGCCATCATCGCGGTGGAAATGATGGCGGTGAAGATGGAGCAGGGCTACGACCGCGTGCGCGCGGCCGCGTTTGCCTATGACTCCACCGCCTTCCCCATGCTCACCGGCACCCTGGTAACGGCGGCGGGCTTCCTGCCCATCGCCACCGCGGCGTCCAGCACCGGCGAGTACACGCGGTCCATCTTCCAGGTGGTCACTATCTCGCTGCTGCTGTCGTGGATCGTGGCCGTGGTGTTCATTCCTTACCTTGGCTACAAGCTGCTGCCCGACCCCAAGCCGCACGGCGACGGCCCGGTGCACGACCCCTACGCCACCAAGTTCTACCAGCGCGTGCGCCGCTGGGTGAGCTGGTGCGTGCGCTATCGCGGCACCGTCATCACCGTGACGCTGCTGGCGTTCGCGCTGTCCGTGGTGATGTTCCGGTTCGTGCCGCAGCAGTTCTTCCCGTCCTCCACGCGCTTGGAGCTGATGGTGGACCTGGAGGTGGCCGAAGGTTCGTCGCTGCACGCCACCGAAGCGGTGGTGAAGCGCCTGGAGGCGGAACTGGCCAAGCGCAAGGACATCGACAGCTTCGTGGCGCACGTGGGCGCCGGCACGCCGCGCTTCTACCTGCCGCTGGACCAGAAGCTGCCGCAGGCCAGCTTTGCCCAGTTCGTCATCACCACGCCGACTATCGAGGCGCGCGAGGAAGTGCGCGGCTGGCTGATTGGCCTGTTCGACGAGCAGTTCGCCGACGTGCAGGCGCGCGTGGCGCGGCTGGAGAACGGGCCGCCGGTGGGCTTCCCGATCCAGTTCCGGGTCTCGGGCGAGCACGTGGACGTGGTGCGGAAACTGGGGCACGAAGTGGCCGCCCAGGTCCGCGCGAATCCGCACGTTAGCAACGTGAACCTGGACTGGGACGAGCCCAGCAAGATCGTGCGCCTCACCATCGACCAGGAGCGCGCCCGCGTGCTGGGCATCAGCTCGGCGCAGGTGGCGGCGTTCCTGCGTGGATCGCTGTCGGGCACCACCATCAGCACCTACCGCGACGGCAACGAACTGATCGAGATATTGCTGCGCGGTACGCCGCAGGAGCGCGAGCAGCTGAGCCTGCTGGGCAGCCTCGCGGTGCCGGCCGGCAACGGCCGCAGCGTGCCGCTGTCGCAGATAGCCACGCTGGAATACGGCTTCGAAGACGGCATCCTCTGGCACCGCAACCGGCTGCCCACCATCACGGTGCGCGCCGATATCTACGGCCACGAAACGCCCCCCAGCGTGACCGCGCAGATCCTGCCCACGCTGGAAGGCATCCGCTCCAGCCTGCCGCCGGGCTTCCTGCTGGAAACCGGCGGCACGGTGGAGGATGCCGGCCGCGGCTCGCGCTCGGTGGCGGCGGGTGTGCCGCTGTTCCTGCTGGTGGTGATGACCCTGCTGATGCTGCAGCTGCGCAGCTTCCCGCGCACCGTGATGGTGCTGATGACGGCGCCGCTGGGTTTGATCGGCGTGGTCGGCTTCCTGCTGGTGTTCCGGGTGCCGTTCGGCTTCGTGGCCATGCTGGGCACTATCGCGCTCAGCGGCATGATCATGCGCAACTCGGTGATCCTGGTGGACCAGATAGAACAGGACATCGCCGCCGGCCACCCGCCGGCACAGGCCGTGGTGGAGGCCACCGTGCGCCGCTTCCGGCCCATCGTGCTCACCGCGCTGGCCGCGGTGCTGGCCATGATCCCGCTCTCGCGCAGCGTGTTCTTCGGGCCGATGGCGGTGGCGATCATGGGGGGCCTGATCGTGGCCACCGCGCTGACGCTGCTGTTCCTGCCGGCGCTGTATGCGGCGTGGTTCAAGGTTCCGCGGCCCGGCCGGGCCTGACGCGCTCTCCCTGTGGGAGGGACTTCAGTCCCGATGCTTCTGGCCTAGGGCGATCGGGACTGAAGTCCCTCCCACAAGGGTGTGGTGGCCGTGGGGAGGCGGGCGTGGAACAATGGCGGCGTGAAGCGGGGGTGCCCTGGCGTGACCGGGCTGAGAGATACCCTTCGAACCTGATCCGGTTGGTACCGGCGTAGGGAAGCTTCGTGGTGCCGGCCCGTGCCGTCGCCCCGGCGCCGCCGCTTCGTTCCCTGCCCATCCGGGCGCCCGAGGACGAAACGCATGAACGCCCTGCCCACCGAACTGCTGCGCCAGACGCAGGAACTCTCCGAGTCCGTCACGCGGCCCATTCCGGGCTCGCGCAAGATCCACATCGAAGGCTCGCGCCCCGACATCAAAGTGGCCATGCGCGAGATCGCGCTGGCCGAGACGCCGCGCATGTTCGGCATCCTGGAGCCCAATGCGCCGTTCGTGGTCTACGACACCTCGGGGCCGTACAGCGACCCGGGCGCGAACATCGACCTCGGTGCCGGCCTCAAGCCGTTGCGCGAGCGCTGGATCGCCGAGCGCGGCGACAGCTCGCCGCTGCCGGGCCTGAGCTCGGAGTTCGGCCGCGGCCGGGCTTCAGACCACAGCCTGGACGCCGTGCGCTTCCCGGCCCTGCGCCCGCCGCGCCGCGCCAACGCCGGCGCCAACGTCACCCAGATGCATTACGCGCGCCGCGGCATCGTCACGCCCGAGATGGAATACATCGCCATCCGCGAGAACCAGCGCATCGAGGCCATCACCGAGGCGCACCTGCTGCGCCAGCACGCCGGCGAGAGCTTCGGCGCCAGCATCCAGAAGTTCATCACCCCCGAGTTCGTGCGCGAGGAAGTGGCCCGCGGCCGCGCCATCATCCCGGCCAACATCAACCACCCGGAACTCGAGCCGATGATCATCGGCCGCAACTTCCTGACCAAGGTGAATGCGAACATCGGCAACAGCGCGGTGTCCTCCGGCATCGCCGAGGAAGTAGAAAAGTTGGTGTGGTCCATCCGCTGGGGCGGCGACACGGTGATGGACCTGAGCACCGGCAAGAACATCCACGAGACCCGCGAGTGGATCCTCCGCAACTCGCCCGTGCCCATCGGCACCGTGCCTATCTACCAGGCGCTGGAGAAGG
>JANNQY010000057.1:0-3929 GCA_031400995.1 Lysobacteraceae bacterium | reverse complement strand
CGCAACCCCGTCTACCGCGCGGCGCTGGAGGCGCTGTCGCCGGGCCTGGCCGATTCACCGCTGGTCCAATCCGCGGGCGGCGTCGAGCCGTTCCGGCTGGGCCTGTACGGCGCCAGTGAAATGGTGAATGACGGTTTCCGCTGCCTGGCACAGGCCGGCATCCTGTCGCGCCGCGTGCTCGACGACGCCGAGGCGATGGCGCGCCTGAACCGCGACGCCAGCACGCCCGAGGACGACGCCCGGCTGGCGTTCGAAGGCCGCTACCTCGACGGCGCTTTCTACCTTGGCTCCAAGGCCCTCTACGCCTGGCTGCGCGGGCTGGATCCCGAGCAGGCGCGCGGCATCGGCATGACGCGGGTTTCGCACATCAACGAGCTTTACGGCAACAACCAAGCCTTGGAGCAGGAGCAGCGCCGCGATGCGCGCTTCTTCAACACCTGCATGATGATGACGGCGCTGGGCGCGGCGGTTTCCGATGCCTTGGACAATGGCCGCGTGGTTTCCGGCGTAGGCGGCCAATACAACTTCGTGGCGATGGCGCACGCGCTGAAAGATGCCCGCTCGATGCTGATGCTGCGGGCGGTGCGCGGCAGCGGCGGCAGCGCGTCGTCGAATATCCTTTGGAACTACGGTCACACCACCATCCCGCGCCACCTGCGCGATATCGCCATCACCGAGTACGGCATTGCCGACCTGCGCGGCCGCAGCGACCAGGACTGCGCGATGGCGATGCTGCGGCTTGCGGACGCACGCTTCCAAGCCTCGCTGCTCGCACAGGCCCGCGCCGCCGGCAAGCTTGGTAGCGACGCGGCGCTGCCCTCTGGCAGCGCAGAGAGTCGCCCCGAACGGCTGGCCACGCGGCTGCGGCCATTCCGCCAGGACGGCTCGCTGCCCGACTTCCCCATGGGCAGTGACTTCACCCCGGTGGAGCAGCGGCTGGTGCCTGCGCTGGCCTGGCTCAAGCGCCAGAGCGCGCTGCCGGCAGGCAAGGCCCGGCTGATGATTCGCGCGCTGTTCGCCCCCAACGCCACCGACGGCGAGGCGCTGCAGCGGATGGGCTTGGACAAACCCGCCGGCGTGGCGGCCCGGATCGAGGCACGGCTGCTGGCGTTGGCGCTGGCGCAAACCCGTTAGCCGCGCGGCTACTTGTCCGCCATTCCCAGATGCTTGCGCACCAGTGGCTCCAGGCTCGCCAGGCCGGCACGCCGGCCCAGCGCCAGCGCTACCTCCGGTGCCAGGCCCCCGTGCCACGCGGCCCGCAGCGCCAGCGCGGCGCCAACCCGATTGGCGCTGGCGCAGTGCACCAGCCACGGCGGCGGCAGCGCGCGCATCGCCTCGTCCAGGCGCTGTACCAGCGTCGGACCCAGGGCACTGCCGTCAGCCACGGGGATGGCGGTGTAGGCCATTCCCGCCGCGGCCACCTCGGACGGCTCGGCGGCGTCGGGCTGCTCGCTGGGTGCGCGCAGGTTGATGATGCTGCGCACGCCGGCTGCGCGCAGCGCTTGCCAGTCGGCTGCCGCGGGCTGCCCAGCGGCGTACAGCCCGGGGCCCACTTCGCGGAAGTTGGCGATGGCGGCCAGGGCGCTGTCCATGTTCAGGACCCTTTGCGCCCGGCGCCGCAGTACACCTCGTGCAGGGTGGCCATCACCGCGCGCACGGGCCCCGCGGGGAGGGAGTAATACACCGTCTGGGCATCGCGACGGGTTTGCACCAGTTCGCTTTCGCGCAGTTTGGCCAGGTGCTGGGACAGCGCCGACTGGCTCAATTCCAACCTCGCCTGCAGCGCCCCAACCGAAAGTTCGTCTTCCGCCAGGTGGCAAAGCACCAGCAGTCGCTGCGAGTTGGCCATGGCGCGCAGCAGCGCGGCGGCTTCGGCCGCGGCGGCCGGCATGTCCTGGAGCGCGCGCGGGCGGGTACGGCGCGGGGAACGGGCTGTCGTCTTCATGCCGCAATTATATTATTGAATTCTAATTTAGCAACTGCTAATTTATTAGCACCCCGAAGGAGCATCCCATGGACCGCGCCAGCATCGAAGGCTTCCACCACGCGCCCACCGGCACCTGGACCTACTTGGTCGCAGACCCCAAAACCGGCCAGGCCGCGATCATCGACCCCGTGCTCGACTACGACCCCAAGTCCGGCCGCACCCGGACCGCCACGGCCGACGCTCTGGTGGCCCAGGTCCTTTCGCGGGGGCTCAACGTGCAGTGGCTACTCGAGACCCATGCGCACGCCGACCACCTCAGCGGGGCGCCCTATCTGCGCTCGCTGCTGGGCGGGCGCATCGCCATCGGCGCCGGCATCCGCACGGTGCAGGCGACCTTCAAGCAGGTGTTTAATCTCGAGCCGGAGTTCGCCACCGACGGCTCCCAGTTCGACCACCTGTTCCAGGACGGCGAGACCTTCGCCATCGGCGCGCTGCCGGCCCGCGTAATGGCCACGCCCGGCCACACCAACGACAGCGTCAGCTACCTGGTGGGCGATGCCGTGTTCGTGGGCGACAGCCTGTTCATGCCTGACGGCGGGACGGCGCGCTGCGACTTCCCAGGCGGTGATGCTGGCCGGCTGTACCAGTCCATCCAGCAGTTGTTCACCCTGCCCGATGCCACCCGCGTCTTCGTCTGCCACGACTACGGTCCCGACGGCCGCGCCGTGGCCTGCGAGAGCAGCATCGGCGCCCAGCGCGCCGGCAACATCCACGTGCGCGCGGGCGTGACCCAGGCCCAGTACGTGGCGCTGCGCGAGCAGCGCGACCGCAGTCTGGAGATGCCGGTACTGATGCTGCCGTCGGTGCAGGTCAACATCCGGGCCGGCGAACTGCCACCGCCGGAATCCAACGGTGTTCGCTACCTCAAAATCCCGCTGGACGCGCTGTGATGGGCGGCGCTTCGCTGCCCTGGCAACCCATCGCCGCACTGCTGGGTGGCGGCCTGGTCGGCTTGGCGGCGACGCTGCTGTTCGCGCTGAATGGACGGATTGCCGGCATCAGCGGCATCGCCTGGCTGGCGGTGCGCGAACGCGGCAGTTCCGGGGCTTGGCGCTGGGCGTTTCTGGCAGGCCTGGTCGCGGGCGCCGGGCTCTGGTTCGCGTTCGGCACCGGCAGCGATCCGGTGCGCCGGGACTTTCCGCTGCCCATGTTGCTGGGCGGCGCCTTGCTCGTCGGCATAGGCACCCGGCTGGGCAGCGGCTGCACCAGCGGGCACGGCATTTGCGGCCTGGCCCGGCTTTCACCGCGGTCCCTGGCAGCCGTCGCGGTATTCATGGCGGCCGGCATTGTCACCACCACGGTGGTTCGCCATGTCTTGGCTTAAGCCGACGCTTTTCGCAGGCTTGTCCGGCGGGCTCTTTGGCCTCGGGCTGGCGGTGTCGGGCATGACCCAGCCCGATCGCGTGCTGGCCTTCCTCGATCCCCTCGGGCGCTGGGATCCCAGCCTTGGGCTGGTGATGGCGGGCGCGCTGGCCGTGAGCCTTCCCGGGTTCGCCTGGGTCAGGCGCCGGGGCCGTGCCACCTGCGGTCCGCTTGCACTGCCGGCGAAAGCGGGCCTGGACTGGCGCCTGCTGCTGGGCGCAGCTGTCTTCGGAACCGGTTGGGGACTCGCGGGCTATTGCCCAGGGCCAGCTTTGGCCGGACTGGGGCAACTGTCGTTGGAGTCGCTTTGGGCGGTGCCTGCGATGTACGTCGGATTTTGGCTAGCCGACAAATTCCAAGTGCGGGTCAGCTGAGCGATTTGGCTGCCGCCACCACGGCCTCGGCGGTGATGCCGAAGTGGTGATACAGCTGGTCAGCAGGAGCCGAGGCGCCAAACGTGTCGATGCCGATGACCGCGCCGTCCAGCCCCACGTACTTGCGCCAGTAATCGGTGACGCCGGCTTCCACCGCCACGCGCTTGCGGCACCACGACGGCAGCACCGCTTCGCGCCACTCCAGC
>JANNQY010000056.1:0-1791 GCA_031400995.1 Lysobacteraceae bacterium | reverse complement strand
GTGGGATTGCACAATTCGCGGCCTTGTTTGTTTCAATCAGTAATACCGCTAAATAGGCTACGTAGCTCAGCTGGTTAGAGCGCGGCACTCATAATGCTGAGGTCGGTGGTTCGAGTCCACCTATAGCCACCATCTGTTTTATCCGTCGAATCCCGAATGGCCGCGCCTTCTTCGCGAAAAAGGTTGGATTCGAAGTGCGTCCCGGTCCGAACTTATGAGACTGGTGATCGCCACGCTGCCGGCCACCATTGAAGCCGCGAACCGCTGGCAAGCCGAGATGGTCACCGCCTTCGGCCCGCAGTGGGTGGCCGATAGCCGCTTCAACTGCAAGCGTTACGTGGAGGAAGCCGCGGCGCGCGAGGCGTTCCGGGGTGTACGGCCAACAGCGATCACAGTGGGATTGGAAATTGATGTGCCTCCCTGCGGGGAATAGATGTGCTGCAAGCTGTGGCTAACGGAGTGCGCCAGCCCCTGAGCAGTGCGCTTCCGCAACGGCGCGTCATTCTCCGGGCGTGCGCTCAAAGCTCTAGCGTCTGGCCAGCTTAGCTTTTCAAGGAGCGCCTGCCATGACCCCCGCCCAGCTCAAAGCCAAGCTCAAGCAAGCCGACCCGGCCATGCCCGAGTCCACTCGCATCCGCCTGCACCGGTCCATCAGTTGGTGGGCGCGGGCGCAGACCGAGGCCGACGACCCGGACGCGCAGTTCCTGTTCCTCTGGATCGCCTTCAACGCCGCCTATGCGCGCGAGTTTGGCCATGAGCTCAGCGAGCGCGAACAGTTGGGCGCCTACTTCGTATCCCTGCTGGCGCTGGATGCCGACCAGCGCCTGCACTCGCTGCTGTTCCGGGAGTTCAGCGGCGCTGTGCGCACCCTGGTGGAGAACAAGTTCGTATTCGAGCCGTTCTGGCGGGCGCTGCGTGAGCATGATTCCAGCGGCCGCTGGGAGCAGCAGTTCGCCAAGAGTCGGGAGTTGGCCATGAGGGCGCTGCTGGCCCACAAGACCGACGTGGTGCTTTCCATCGTGTTCGATCGGCTTTACGTGCTGCGCAACCAGCTGGCCCACGGCGGCGCCACCTGGAACAGCAAGACCAACCGCGCCCAAGTGCGCGACGGCGCACGGCTGCTGGCGGCCATCGTGCCGGTGCTGGTGGGGCTGATGTTGGAGAACCCGCGCGAAGAGTTCGGCGGGATCATGTATCCGGTGGTTTGATCGGGCCGGCGGAGCGCCGATACACAAAGGGCATCACCAAGTGATGCCCTTTGTGAAGCCGCCACGCATCGGGGCGATCCCCCGTGCGCTTGTCAGGGAACTGCCTGACTGTCCGCGGCACGCGCGCAGTGGCGCGGCCAAAACGGCCGCATCGCTGCGGCCGATGGGGAGAACAGATCAATCTGTTCGGGTGGCTTCCAGATCCCGCATCACGGCATCGAGGTTGAACGAGGCCGGCTTCTGCCGCGGCGGGTACTTGACGAAGTTTTCCATCTGGCTGGCGACCACGCCCTGCATCAGATAAACGGCGAAGGCGTTGGAAATCATCCAGTCGTAGTAAGTATTCGAATTCTCATCGGCGCGCTCGAACGGGTCGCGCCGCAGATTGAACAGCTTCGGCACCCGCAACTTCACGAACGGCTCCATCCAGCAAGCCAACTGCTTGGCGCGATGCTCCATCAGCACCATTTTCCAGTCCTGCACGCGGATCGCCATGATGTCGCCGTCGTCGCTGATGTAGAAGAAGAAATTGCGCGGGCTATCCTTCACCTCGCACTTCAGGTACGGCAGCATGTTGTAGCCG
>JANNQY010000055.1:0-2331 GCA_031400995.1 Lysobacteraceae bacterium | reverse complement strand
GATTCCCGCATTTGCACAACAGGATTATTCTAAAGTTCAAATCAAAGCAACTCTTGTAGCGGGCAACGTCTATATGCTCGAAGGCGCTGGCGGCAACATAGGGGTTTCGGTTGGCGCAGACGGCATCTTAATCATAGACGATCAATTCGCGCCGCTTGCCGATAAAATTCGCGCCGCGCTCAAAGAGTTGAACCTCGGCAAATTGAAATTTATCCTCAACACCCATTGGCACGGCGACCACACGGGTGGCAACGAAGCCTTCGCCGAGGCCGGGGCCATCGTGGTGGCGCATGACAATGTCCGCTCCCGGCTGTCCACGGACCAGTTCGTCGCCGCGTTCGATCGCACGGTGCCGGCCTCGCCCGAGGGCGCGCTGCCCATCATCACCTTCAACGACGAGATCACGTTCCACGTCGGTGGCCACACGGTGAAGGCCATCCACATCCCCAGCGCGCACACCGACG
The DNA here is from genome assembly GCA_031400995.1 of Lysobacteraceae bacterium. Classification (GTDB taxonomy): domain Bacteria; phylum Pseudomonadota; class Gammaproteobacteria; order Xanthomonadales; family Xanthomonadaceae; genus Arenimonas. The sequence goes on along the minus strand of JANNQY010000055.1, from coordinate 1,867 downwards.
GCGACGCTATCGTGCAGCTGAAGGAAGTGGACGTGATCCACACCGGCGACCTGGTGTTCTACGGCCTCTACCCGGTGGTGGACTACAGCAGCGGCGGCAGCCTCAAGGGCATGGCCGACGCCACGGCGCAGCTCTTGGCCATGTCGGACGAGGACACCCGGTTCATCCCGGGCCACGGGCCCGCGGTGATTGGTCGTCGGGAGCTCGCCGAGTACCTGGAGATGCTGCGGGTGGTGCACGCACGCCTTGAAACAATGATCGGCGAGGGCAAGACGCTCGAGCAGGTGCTGGCCGCCAAACCCACCGCCGAGTTCGACGCCAAGTGGGGCCAGGGCTTCCTGCCGGCGGATCGCTGGGTGACCATCAACTACCAAGGCATGACCCAAACCCCGGATGCCGCCCGATGAAGAGCCTGCTCCTGGCCACGATGATGACGCTCGCCACTTCCGCCCACGCCGACAAGCTCACGCTCGAAGCTATCACCGGCGGCGCGCCGCTGTCGGGCCCCAGCCTGATGAAGCCCGCGGTGTCGCCCGACGGCACGCGCGTCACCTTCCTCAAAGGCAAGGACAGCGACCGCTACGCGCTGGACCTGTGGGAATACAGCATCGCCGCGGGCGAACAGCGCCTGCTGGTGGATTCGGCGGTGGTGCTGCCCGAGGGCGAGGTGCTTTCGGACGAGGAAAAAGCCCGGCGCGAGCGCCAGCGCATCGCGGCGTTCAGCGGCATCGTTGAATACCAGTGGGCGCCGGACGGCAAGGCGATGCTTTTCCCGCTGGGCGGCGAACTTTATCTTTACGACTTGCGGCCCGATGCGACGCCCGCCGTGCGCCGGCTCACCACGGGTGAAGGCTTCGCCACCGATCCGCGGGTGTCGCCCAAGGGCGGCTACGTCAGCTTCGTGCGCGCGCGCAACCTGTGGGTGATCGACCTGGCCACCGGCAAGGAGCGTGCGCTCACCACCGATGGCAGCGACGTGATTGGCAATGGCGTAGCCGAGTTTGTCGCCGACGAGGAGATGGATCGCCACACCGGGTACTGGTGGGCGCCGGATGATTCGGCCATCGCCTTCGCCCGCATTGATGAATCACCGGTGCCGATTCAGAAGCGCCATGAGGTTTATCCCGACCGCACGGAAGTGGTGGAGCAGCGCTATCCGGCCGCGGGTGACCCCAACGTATTGGTGTCGCTGCACGTGGCGCGGCTGGCGGGCGATGCGCCGCACCAGGCCATCGACCTGGGCCCGGAACCGGACATTTACCTGGCGCGCGTGGACTGGCGCGGCCCGCAGCATCTGACCTTCCAGCGGCAATCGCGCGACCAGCGCCGCTTGGAATTAGTAGAAACCACGCTGGCCACGGGCGCGCAGCGAACGCTGCTCACCGAAACCAGCGCCACTTGGGTGCCGCTGCACAACGCGCTGCGCTTCCTGGCTGACGGGCGCTTCGTCTGGCAGTCCGAGCGCAGCGGCTTCGAGCACCTGTACCTGCACGACGCCGACGGCAAGCCGCTGCACGCACTCACTTCCGGCGATTGGGTCGTGGATTCGGTGCTGGGCGTCGATGAAGCGGCGGGCCTGGTCTTCTTCGATGCGAGCAAGGAGACGCCGCGGGAGAAACATGTGTACGCGGCGCCGCTGGCCGGCGGCGAGCCGCGCCGCTTGAGCGCGGCGCCAGGTACGCACCAGGCCAGCTTCAGCGCCAACGCCTCGGTGTTCGTGGACTTGTGGTCGAATACCGAAACACCGCCACAGACTGAGCTGTTTCGCGCTGACGGCAGCAAGCTGGCGACGCTGGTGGCCAATGATCCGTTGCAGCCCGGACATCCGTATGCGGGCTTCCGCGCCGCGCATCGGCCGGTAGAGTTC
>JANNQY010000054.1:0-7904 GCA_031400995.1 Lysobacteraceae bacterium | reverse complement strand
GACGGTGAGCGATTTCATGGGCGCGCTGCGCCTGAAAGTGGGCAAGGACCTGGGCCTGGCGCAGGCCGGCTGGAAGCCGCTGTGGGTCACCGACTTCCCGATGTTCGAGTGGGACGAGGAAGATCAGCGCTACGTCGCGCTCCATCACCCGTTCACCGCGCCGGCGGTGGACGACATCGCCGACCTGCGGGCGAACGCGAAGACCGCAGTGTCGCGCGGCTACGACATGGTGCTCAACGGCAACGAAATTGGCGGCGGCTCCATCCGCATCCACCGCAGCGACATGCAGAGCGCGGTGTTCGAGCTGCTGGGCATCGGCGCCGAGGAGGCCGAGGGCAAGTTCGGCTTCCTGCTCGACGCGCTGCGCTACGGCGCGCCCCCGCACGGCGGCATCGCCTTCGGCATCGACCGCATCGCCGCGCTGATGGCCGGCACCGAGTCCATCCGCGACGTTATCGCCTTCCCGAAAACCACCACCGCCCAGTGCCTGATGACCGGCGCGCCCTCCGCCGTCCCCGACAAGCAGCTAGCCGAAGTCCACGTCTCCGTCCGCACCAAATAACCCTGTCAGAGTGAGTTCCTGATCTCTTTGGCAATCATGGAAACCATGGCGCACGGAACTCACCCTGACACCGTTCCTGCTGCTGGGCGGGTGCTGTTGCTGCATGGGATTTGGATGCGCGGGCTGATGCTGCTGCCGCTGGCGCGGCGGCTGCGGGGGCAGGGGTTTGAGCCGCAGGGCTTTGACTACGCCAGCTTGATGCACGGGCCGGCGCCGTCGGTGGATCGGCTGGCGGAGCGGCTGCAGCGGATGGGCCCCGGGCCGGTGCATCTGGTGGGACACAGCTTGGGCGGGCTGGTGGCGCTTGAGACGCTATGCAGCTATGCCGGGCTGCCGCCGGGGCGGGTGGTTTGCATCGGTTCGCCCTTGGCCGGAAGCAGCGCCGCGCGTGGGCTGGCCCGTCGCTACCTGTCGCCGATGCTGGGCCGCAGCGCCACCCTGCTCAAGAGTGGGCTCTACCAGCTGCCGCCCGGCCGCGAGGTGGGCGTGGTGGCCGGGTCGCTGGGCTTTGGCTTGGGCGGGCTGTTCGGCGATTTCGACGGCCCCAACGACGGCACTGTGGCGGTGTGGGAGACGCGGCTGCCGGGCCTGGCCGACCATCGGGTGGTGCCGGCTAGCCACACCGGGCTCATTTTTTCCCGCGAGGTGGCCAGCTTGGTCGCCGACTTCCTGCGCCATGGCCGGTTCCCGGACTGAGCTCCTGTTTGCCTCAGGCCCGGCCGTATAATCGCCGCTTCGCATCGAGGGGTTGGACTGCATGGGCAGGTTGATGGTCATCGAAGGGCGCAAGGGCGCCCAGGACGCCAAGCGCGGCAAGGTGTTCACCAAGGTCATTCGCGAAGTATCCACCGCGGCCCGGATGGGCGGCGGTGATCCCAAGGGCAACCCGCGACTGCGCTTGGCCATGGACAAGGGCCTGGCGGTGAACATGTCGCGCGACGTACTCGAGCGCGCCATCAAGAAAGCCACCGGTGAACTCGAAGGCGTGAGCTACGAGGAGATCCGCTACGAGGGCTATGCCCCCGGCGGCGTTGCCGTTATCGTCGATTGCCTCACCGACAACAAGGTGCGCACCGTGGCCGACGTGCGCCACGCGTTCAACAAATGCGGCGGCAACCTGGGCACCGATGGCTCGGTGGCCTTCATGTTCAAGAAGCAGGGTGTCTTGGGCTACGGCCCCGGCGCCAGCGAGGACGCCATCACCGAGGCCGCCATCGAATGCGGCGCCGACGACATCGTGGTCTATCCCGAAGACGGCGCCATCGAAGTGCTGTGCGCGCCGGACGCCTTCGAAGCCGTGAAGCAGGGCATGGTGGCCGCAGGCTTTCCGCCGCTGCAGGCCGAAGTGACGCTGCGCGCAGAAAACGACATCGCCGTAGCCGGTGAAATCGGCCAACACGTGGCCAAGATGCTGGAGATGCTCGAAGACCTCGACGACGTCCAGAACGTCTACTCCAACGCCGACCTGGGCGCCGACGCTTACACGTGACCCGCATCCTCGGCATTGATCCGGGTTCGCAGCGCACCGGCATCGGCTTGATCGACGTCGATGCCGCCGGCAAGTGCAGCTACGTGCACGCCCAGGCGCTGAACCTGCTGGTGGACACCGAAGACTTCCCGGCGCGGCTGGGCAAGCTGGTGTTCGACCTGGAGGAAGTGCTGGAGCAGTGGCAGCCGCAGCAAGTGGCCATTGAAACCGTATTCATGGACAAATCGGCCATGTCGGCGCTCAAACTGGGCCACGCCCGCGGGGCGGCCATTGCCACGGTAGTGCGCCGCGGGCTGTCGGTGAGCGAGTACGCGCCGCGCCTGATCAAGCAAAGCCTGGTGGGCAGCGGCGCCGCCGACAAGACCCAAGTGCAGCATATGGTGAAGCTTTTGCTCGGCCTGGGCGAGAGCAAACTGCAGGCCGATGCCGCCGATGCACTGGCGGTTGCCCTCACTCACGCACATACCAGCGCCACCGCCGGCCGCGTCGGCCTGGCCAGCAGCCTGCTCCGGAGACGTCGTAGATGATTGGCCGATTGAAGGGACTGCTGGTTTACAAATCGCCACCGGCGCTGATGGTGGACGTGGGCGGCGTGGGCTACGAGCTCTCCGCGCCGATGTCCACGTTTTACGACCTGCCGGAAGTAGGCCGCGAAGTCACGCTGTTCACCCACTACGCCGTGAAAGAGGACGGCGTGGCGCTGTTTGGTTTCTTCACCGAATCCGAGCGGCGCCTGTTCCGCGAAGTGCAGAAAGTGACCGGCGTGGGCGCCAAGATCGCACTGGCGGTGCTCTCGGGCGCCAGCGTGGATGACTTCGCCAGGCTGGTGCAAACCGGAGATCTGGCTGCGCTGACGCGCATCCCCGGCATCGGCAAGAAAACCGCCGAGCGCATGGTGGTGGAGCTGCGCGACCGAGCGGCGGATTTCGCCACCGGCGGCGTCGCGGTGCTTACTGGCAAGGACGGCGCCGTACCCGCCGACCCGGTGTCGGAAGCCAGCGTCGCGCTCACCCAGTTGGGTTACCGACCAGTGGAAGTGCAGCGCATGCTCAAGCAGGCCCAGCCCGGCGACAGCGCCGAGGACATCATCCGCAGGGCCCTCAAGTCGGTCCTGCGCGGCTAACCCTCTCCTTTCCGGCCCAACCATGTCCAACACTTCGCAAGAAACCGGCGCCGCACCGCGCACCTGGCCGCTGCTGGTCGGCGCCATGGGCGTGGTCTTCGGCGACATCGGCACCAGCCCGCTCTACACCCTGAAAGAGGCCTTCGGGCCGCACTACGGGCTCGACGCCAACGCGGCCAACGTGCTGGGCGTGCTCTCGCTGATCCTGTGGTCGCTGATCGTGGTGGTCACGTTGAAGTACGTGGCCATCCTGATGCGCGCCGACAACCGCGGCGAAGGCGGCATCCTGGCGCTCACCGCCCTGGTGCAGCGCAGCCTGCCGGTGGCAGCGCCATTGGCCTATACGGTGGGCATCATCGGCATTTTTGGCACGGCGCTTTTTTTCGGCGATGGCGTCATCACACCCGCCATCTCGGTGCTGTCGGCGGTGGAGGGCCTGGAAGTGGCCGCGCCGGATCTCAAGCGCTTCGTGCTGCCGATCACGGTGGTGGTGCTGTTGGCGCTGTTCTCGGTGCAGAAGCACGGCACCGAGAAAGTGGGGCGCATCTTTGGGCCGATCACCTGCGTGTGGTTCGCGGCGCTGGCGCTGTTGGGCGCGGTTGAAATCTTCAAGTACCCGGCGGTACTGGCCGCGGCCAATCCGGTCTGGGCGGTGCGGTTTTTCATCGAGCACGGCGTGATCGCCTGGCTGGCGCTGGGCGCGGTGGTGCTGGCGGTGACCGGTGGCGAAGCGCTTTACGCCGACATGGGCCACTTCGGGCGCCGGCCGATTCGGTTGGCGTGGACGTTTTTCGTGCTGCCGGCGCTGCTGATCAACTATTTCGGCCAGGGCGCGTTCCTGCTCACGCATCCCGGCGAGGTCAGCAGCCCCTTCTACCAACTAGTGCCCGGCTGGGCGCTCTTCCCGATGATCGTGCTGGCGACCATGGCTACGGTGATCGCCTCGCAGGCGCTAATTTCAGGCACGTTCTCGGTGGTGCGCCAGGCCATCCAGCTCGGCTATCTCCCGCGCATGGAAATCGTGCACACCTCCGACCGCACGGAAGGCCAGATCTACATCCCGTGGGTGAACCGCGCGCTGCTGGTGTCGGTGATCGCGGTGGTGCTTTGGTTCGGCAGCTCCAGCAACCTGGCCATCGCTTACGGTGTTTCTGTGACGGGCACCATGCTGGCCAGCACGCTGCTGCTGCTGATCCTGGCCAAGCTGCGCTGGCGCCTGCCGGGCTGGCAGGTGTGGCCGCTGGCGCTGGTTTTCCTGACCATCGAGCTCGCTTTTTTCTCCGCCAACGTGGTCAAGTTCGCGCAGGGCGCCTGGTTCCCGCTGGCGCTGGGCGTGGTGGCCTTCGCCGTGATGCGCAGCTGGCGCCGCGGCCGCGACTTGGTGCACGCACAGGTGAACCGCGACAGCCTGCGGATCGAGCACTTCGTCGGCAACCTGGTCTCGCATCCGCCCCTGCGGGTGCCGGGCACGGCAGTATTCCTGACGCCTTCGAACCAGTACATGCCGCCGGCGATGCTGCACAACCTCAAGCACAACAAGGTGCTGCACGAGCGCAACGTGTTGCTGAGCGTGGAAGTCCTGGGCGTGCCGCGCGCCGACGCGGCCGAGCGGGTGGTGCATACGGACCTGGGCCATGGTTTCGCGCGCCTGACGCTTCGTTTCGGCTACCTGGAAGACCCGGACGTGCCGCGCGCGCTGAAGCAGTGGCCGATCCCGGGCCCGGCCTTCGAGGTGATGGAAACCACCTACTTCGCCAGCCGAGAGTCGCTAACCGCGAAGCCGGGGCAGGGCATGGCGCTGTGGCGCGACAAGCTCTTCCTCTTCATGTCGCGCAACGCCACGCCCGCTACGGAGTTCTTCCATATTCCCGGGAACAGGCTGGTTGAGCTTGGGACGCAGGTTGTGATCTAGTGCGCCCGCAGCCGGGGTTGGTCTCGGCGAGCGGCGCCGCGATGCGTGGGGGATGGCTGCCCGGCGTCTTGCTAACGCCATCCATGGCAGCAAACGCCGGCCGTTCCGGGCCTCCTGCCCTCCACTTCAGCCATTCCCCCACGCATCACGTCGCCGCCACTGGATGTCGAGGGCGGCTGCGGGAAGTGCGGTCCTCCGTGTCCGTCAGCGTCTCGGTATTGGCCTTCCTCTCTCGGCACTCGCCCCTCGTCCCTCGCCGCTCGTCCCTCGTGTCGCCCTTCACGTGATTCGCCTGTCGCCCGTCAACTCATTTCGCTTCCGCTCCATCAACCTCTCATTTTCGTCGCCATGCGACGTCCACGCGGCAGCCTTCGATTTCTGCCGGCGCCAAGCCGTTCCGATGCGCCGACGCGATACGAGGGGGAATGGCTGAAGCGAAGGGCAGGAGGCCCGTAGCGGCCGGCGTTTGCTGCCATGGATGGCACTAGCAACACGCCGGGCAGCCATCCCCCTCGTATCACGGCGGCGCACGCGACGAGACACCCCACCGGCAGGCCGAAAAGCGCAAGAAACGAAGCCATTTCCTGCCATAATCCCGGCCCATGGAAGAACAACGCGTCATCGCCCCCGGCGCCACCCGCGAAGACGACTTGGCCGAGGCCAGCATCCGGCCCAAGCGGCTGGATGACTACCTGGGCCAGCAGGCCGTCCGCGAACAGCTCAAGATCGCCATCGAGGCCGCCAAGGGCCGCGGCGAAGCCATGGACCACGTGCTTATTTTCGGGCCGCCGGGCCTGGGCAAGACCACGCTCAGCCACGTCATCGCCAATGAACTGGGCGTCAACTTGCGTTCCACCTCCGGCCCCGTGATCGAGCGAGCTGGCGACCTCGCCGCGTTGCTCACCAACCTGCAGCCGCACGACGTCCTGTTCGTCGATGAAATCCACCGCCTCTCGCCCGTGGTGGAGGAAGTGCTGTACCCGGCCATGGAGGATTTCCAGATCGACATCATGATCGGCGAAGGCCCCGCGGCCCGCTCGATCAAGCTCGACCTGCCGCCGTTCACCCTCATTGGTGCCACCACCCGCGCTGGCCTGCTCACCGCGCCGCTGCGCGACCGCTTCGGCATCGTCCAGCGGCTGGAGTTCTACAGCCCCGAAGAGCTCACCCGCATCGTGCGGCGTTCGGCCACCATCCTGGGCATCGAATGCGCGCCCGACGGTGCCACCGAGATCGCGCGGCGCGCGCGCGGCACCCCGCGCATCGCCAACCGGCTGCTGCGGCGCGTGCGCGATTACGCCCAGGTGCGCGCCGATGGCGTGATCACCCGCGGCGTGGCCGACCAGGCCATGGCCATGCTCAACATCGACGCCGAGGGCTTCGACCAGCTTGACCGCCGGATGCTGGGCATGATCATCGAGAACTTCGACGGTGGCCCGGTGGGCGTCGAGTCGCTGGCCGCCGCGCTGAGCGAGGAGCGCGGCACCCTGGAAGACGTGATCGAGCCCTACCTCATCCAGCAGGGCTACCTGGTCCGCAGCGCCCGCGGCCGCATGGTCACCCACAAGGCCTACACCTTGCTGGGCCTGCAGAGCCCAAAAAAGGCGCCGGACCCTGATCTCTTCGCGTCATGACTCCGACTTCGTTCAGCTTCCCGATAAGGGTGTACTGGGAGGATACCGACGCCGGTGGGGTGGTTTACCACGCCAGCTATGTGCGGTTCCTTGAGCGCGCGCGCACCGAATGGCTGCGTGCCCAAGGGGTGGGGCAGCTGGCACTGCGCGAAAGTGAGGACGTAGTGCTGGTGATCCGCGAGATGTCGCTCGACTTCCACAAGCCCGCCCGTCTGGACGACGAACTGGACGTGAGCGTGCTGATGACCGAACGCCGTACTGCGAGCCTGCTGATCGAGCAGGCGATTTGCCGGGATGGCCTGGTGCTGGTTCGCGCGAAGGTGCGCGTGGCCTGCCTGGTCGCCTCGAGTTTCCGTCCGCGGCCGCTGCCCGAGTGGCTGGCCGCGGGCCTTTCCTGATTGCCGGAGTGCCGCCGATGCCCGACCTCAACGCCCTCATTTTCGCCGCTGCCCCGGTGACAGAACTGCCCGCCGAGGCCCTGCCTGCCGCCGTGGATGCCGCCGCCCAGACCAGCAGCGAGGGCATCAGCTACCTGCAGCTGCTGATCCACGCCAGCCTGCCGGTGCAGTTGATCACGCTGCTGCTGATCTTCGGATCGGTGCTCAGCTGGGTCATCATCTTCCGCAAGAACCGCATCTATACCCGCGCCACCGACGAGGCCGACGAGTTCGAAACCCGCTTCTGGTCGGGCGTGGACCTGACCTCGCTGTACCGCTCGGCCACCGACCGCAACCGGATGGTGTCGGGCCTGGAGGCCATCTTCGAAGCTGGCTTCCGCGAATACGCCCGCCTGCGCCAGAAGAAAGGCCTGGACTCGCGCACCCAGCTCGAGGGCGCCCAGCGCGCCATGCGCGCCACCTTCGCGCGCGAAGTGGACCGCCTGGAGCACAACCTGGAGCTGCTGGCGAACATCGGCTCCACCGCGCCTTACGTGGGCCTGGTCGGCACGGTGTTCGGCATCATGGTGACCATGCACGGCCTGTCCACCCAGCAGAGCGCCAGCATCGCCGCGGTGGCGCCGGGCATTTCCGAGGCGCTGTTCGCCACGGCCATCGGCCTGTTCGTGGCCATCCCGGCGGTGTGGGCCTACAACCGCTTCGCCACCCGGGTGGAACGCCTGTCGGTTCGCTATGAAAGCTTCGCCGAGGAGTTCTCCTCCATCCTGCAGCGCCAGTCGCACGTGG
>JANNQY010000053.1:0-2644 GCA_031400995.1 Lysobacteraceae bacterium | reverse complement strand
CGATCATCCAGGGCCAGGTTAACCCCATGGCAGTGACGCTGGATAGCCAGACCCAGACCTGGATAAACCTGCTGCACTCCCACGGCGGCCACGACCAGGACGTGCCGGTGGACATTCGCCTGTTGGACGACGGCGGCCAGTGCGTGCTCAACAAGACCCACGCCTGCGTGGCGTCGCGAGGCAAGGTGACACGCATCGACCTGGCCACGCTGCTGCCGCCTGGCACCACGTGTTTCAGTGGCCACATTGCGCTGTCCTTCAGCATCAGACTTGACCAAGCCGTGCCCATGCATCTCCAGGCCTTGTTGGAATACCAGCACCGCGACAGCGTGGCCCACATCATGGGCTGGAGCGATGAGTGGAATTCACGGCCCGCCCTGGCGCGGCGCAAGCGCACGCCGCCGCACGTAAACAGGTCTTGGTACCGCGTGTGGCATGACGGCAATTTTGAAACTGAAATAGTGATTACCAACGCCGGCCATCGCGACTATTCCGAAACGGCAACAGCCAGCCTGACCCTGCACGGCAACAATGGCGCGACGCTGAGCACCGTGGTGGAGATCGCGCCCTATGCGACCCTGCGCGCCACCGTCTCCGGCTTATTCGGGAAAGACCTGGGACCATTGGGCACCGCGGGCGTGGGCATCCTCCGGCTGGACAGCACCAGCGACCTGGCGGCCATCTCCATCACGAAAAGCGCGCAGGGCACCGCCCTCGCGATGGAGCACTTCATGTCCTTAACCACCCGCGCGCAGGACGGCCTGCGCATCCCAGCCGGCAGCTAAACCCCCACCCTTGTGGGAGGGACTTCAGTCCCGATGGCTTTCCGACCAAGAGCATCGGGACTGAAGTCCCTCCCACAGGGCGCACACGCGGCCACCAACCCCAACACCAGCCACGCGTGCCTGGCGTCTTCGAAGGACCCCGTGAGGCCGTGGACGCCCCAGCTGGCCACCAGCGCCAGCACCAGCGCGAAGCGCAGCGTGGCCGCGGGCCCGGGCGCGGTCGGTTTCCACGCCAGGTGCAGCAGCAGGCCCGCGAGTGCGACGGCGGCGAACACGCCCGCTTGGCAGGTTACGTTTAGCCAAATGTTGTGCGCGTCGGTCAGCCGCTGCATGCCGCCGTCCGGCGCCAGGTGGAATACCTCCACCACGGGCAGACCCAGGCCTACGCCTAGCCACGGGTGCGCTGCTGCGGTTTGCAGTGCGGCTTGCCAGATTTTCCCGCGGACGCTGGGTTGGGCGAAGGGGTCGGCTGGATTTATGGCAGTGGCTAGGAGCATTAGCGCGATGAAGGCTAGGCCGGTGATTAGGGCTGCGGTGGCGCTATGAGGGAATCGGGACTGAAGTCCCTCCCACAGTTTTCCCTCCCACACGGGGCCCTGGCACAGGGGTGGCTGGCACCCTAGCCAGAGGGCCCAGATGGCGGCTATACCCGCCAAGCCTGGCGAGACGGTGAACACCGCGGCCAGGGTGATGGCGCCGGCCAAGGCGCTGCCCCAGCGCGGCGGTAGCCACTGCAGCCGACGCGCCGCGAGCGTCAGCGCCAGTCCGGCAATCAGGTAGTCGCACAGCATGTTCGGGTTGGCGAACGTGGCCACCACGCGCGGATAGTTGCCCACCGGCAGGCTGCCGTAGCGCGCCAGCAGTGGCTCCACCGCCGCGCGCAGCGACGGCGACAGCCAAAACCCGGCCGCTGCCACCAGCACCAACCCCACCACCACCGCAGTGGCCGCCAGCCAGACAAGCACCAGCCGGCGACGGAACAACTCGGTGTCCGCGAGGTCGTGCACCAATCCCGCCAGCAGCGCCAGATACAGCACGCCCACCCACTTGCCGGCACTGGCGTAGACCTGCGGCGAGGTGAGCACCGCCAGCGCCATCAGCGCCACGTAGGCCGCCAGCCAGGCGTGGAAACGGGTGAAGCGCAGCGCATCGCCCGCCGCCATGCCCAGCAGCCGGAGGCCCAGCGCGCCTGCCAGCAGCACGTCGGCCACCAGCAGCTCGTGCCCGAATACTGAACCCGCCTGCCAGCGCATCCAGGGCAGCGCCAGCACGCCTGCCAACAGCAACCAGCCGGCGCTGTGCCGGAAGAATTGGGGGGATCGGGACTGAAGTCCCTCCCACAAAATGGCCGATCGGGACTGAAGTCCCTCCCACAATTTGGCAAGCAACACGCCCAGCAGCACCCCCGCCCCACCGCCCAGCAAATCGTCGCGGAAGTCCGACCACAGCGGCGTGCGCCCGGGCGTCCAGAACTGCACTAGCTCACTAAGCGCGGCCAGCAGCACCACACCTGCCATGGCCTGCGCCAGCGCGGCCAGCGGCGGCCGCCGCGGCAAGGCCAACACCAGCGCCACCCCCACGCAGAAAAACAGCAGCACATGCGTGCTGTCCACGCCCGGCCACAGCGCCTCGACGCGGTTGATGGCGTTGCTGAACCACGCGTGCTGCAGGCGAAGCTCGGCCAAAGCGTCGGCGGTGAGCAGCGCGGCGGCGGCCAGCACCGCCAGCACCAGCACCAGCGGCAGGTGGCGTAGTCGCTTCATGACCCTGGCCCTTGTAGGAGGGACTTCAGTCCCGATGCTCTTGGCCAAGAAGCATCGGGACTGAAGTCCCTCCTACAAGGTTCTCTATGTTTAGGG
>JANNQY010000052.1:0-9960 GCA_031400995.1 Lysobacteraceae bacterium | reverse complement strand
CACTCCAACGGCCGGCAAAAGCTGGCGCAGCTGGCCGAACGCGGCGCGGTGGGCGCCATCACCCTGGGCAATCCGGTGGACGAAGCCAAGTACCCGTGGGCGCGGATGGCGCGCAACTGGGAAATGCCGGGCATGCGCCTGCTGGGCGCCGACGGCAAGCCGGTGGACGGCTGGCCGCAGATCCAGGCCTCGGCCAGCCTCAGCGTGACCGGCGCGCGCCGGCTGCTGGAAGGCGCGCCGATGCCGGCAGACGATATTTTTGAACGCCGCGAGAGCGGCACGCTGGAATCCTTCGACCTGCCGGGCGAGGTGACGCTGGCCGGTGCCACCGCGCTGGAGCGGGTGGAGAGCCGCAACGTGGTGGGCAAGCTGCCGGGCTCGGACCCGGCGCTGGCCGGCGAGCACGTGGTGTATTCGGCGCACCTGGACCACGTGGGCCGCGGCGCCGAGGTGGACGGCGACGACATCTACAACGGTGCGCTGGACAACGCCATGGGCACCGCGGTGATGCTGCAGGCGGCCACCGAACTGAGCGCCGATGCCACGGCGCCGCGCCGCTCGCTGCTGTTCGTGGCGGTGACGGCCGAGGAGCGCGGGCTGCTGGGCGCGGAGTACTTCGCGCAGTTCCCCACGGTGCCGTTCGACTCGCTGGTGGCCAACATCAACATGGACATGCCGGTGTTCCTCACCGACGTCACCGACGTGGTGCCGATCGGCATCGAGCACAGCAGCCTGGAGGCCGACGTGCAGGCCGCCGCCGCGGAGCTGGGCATCGGCCTCACCGCCGACCCCAAGCCCGAGGAAGTGGTGTTCGTGCGCTCGGACCAATACGCCTTCGTGCGCCGCGGCATCCCGGCGGTGTACCTGGACGCCGGCATCAAGGCGCGCAGCCCCGACGTGGATGCACTGGCGCTCTACACCGATTTCCTCACCGGCCACTACCACCAGCCCAGCGATGAAACCGACTTGCCGCTGCACTACCCCAGCGCCGCGCGGTTGGCCCAGCTCAACGCCGCCATTGGCCGGCGCGTAGGCGATGCCAACGCGCGGCCAACGTGGAAGGAAGGCGACTTCTTCGGCGAAACCTTCGGCAAGGCGGCGCCGGCGCCATGACGTATTTCCCAGCGTTCAGCCCCACCGCACCGCCGCGGCGCTAAACTGGCCACCCCGGAGGTTTGCATGTCCCAGCCCAGCCGCGTCGAACACCAGCTCACCGACAAAGGCTACGTGCCGGTCTACACCACGTCCGTGGTGGAGCAGCCCTGGGACAGCTACACCGAGACCGACCACGGCGTCTGGGCCACGCTGTTCAAACGCCAGCGCGAAGTGCTGGTGGGCCGCGCCAGCGACGCCTTCCTGGCCAGCCAGGAAGCCATGGGCATGGGCGCCGACCGCATCCCGCGCTTCGACGACATCAGCCGCCTGCTGCGTGCGGCCACCGGTTGGGAGCTGGTTGGCGTGGAAGGCCTGCTGCCGGAGCTCACCTTCTTCGAGCACCTGGCCAACCGCCGCTTCCCGGTGACGTGGTGGATACGCAAGCCCGAGCAGCTCGACTACCTGGCCGAGCCGGATCTTTTCCACGATCTGTTCGGCCACGTGCCGCTGCTGCTGAACCCGGTGTTCGCCGACTACATGGCCGCTTACGGCCGCGGCGGCGTCAAGGCCCACGCTATCGGCCCCGACGCGCTGGTGAACCTGACGCGGCTGTACTGGTACACGGTGGAGTTCGGCCTGATCCGCCAGCCCGACGGCCTGCGCATCTACGGCAGCGGCATCGTCTCGTCCCGCGGCGAATCCATCTACAGCCTGGAATCGCCGGCGCCCAACCGGATTGGCTTTGACCTCGAGCGCATCATGCGCACGCGCTACCGCATCGATAGTTTCCAGAAAACGTATTTCGTCATCGACAGCTATGAACAGCTGATTGACGCCACCGGCCCGGACTTCACCCCGATCTACGCGCGCTTGGCCGAGCAAGGCAGCTTGCCGGCCGGCGCCGTGCAGGCGAATGACGCGGTTCTCCAGACCGGCACCGGCGAAGGCTGGCCGGAAGGCGCCGACGTCTAGCTGGCGACCGCGCCGTTCGGAGCCGGCGCGCGCTTGGGCAGGTACTTGCGGGTGAAGTAGACCCCCGCCAACGAAGCCGCCACCAGCGGCCCCAACCAGGCGACGTTCTGCAGGGTCGGGCCGGCGAGCATGGGCAGTACCTTGGGCAGGCCGATGCTGAGGAAAGCGATGTGGGTGGCGATGCCATTGCCCAGCATCGCGGCCAGGTGCTGGCGCAGCGGCCAGCGCACGTCCTGCGGTGGGCGGCGGGAGAACCGCCACATCCTGAAGAAACTAATGATGCCGATGCTTGAAAAGGCCACGAAGATCACCGCCATCTGGGTGGTGATGAACAGCCCGAGATAGGCAATGCCCAGGCCCGTGACCAGGTTGGCCCACATCAGCGCCTTGTAAACCGGCCCGGTGAACCGCGCCCAGTCGCGCTTGTCCTGCACGGCGCGCCAGCTGGTCCACACCGAGGTCAGCGTGATCACGATCAGGTAGCACAGGAACGCACCGGCCACCGGGTTGCGCGCCGCCAGCGACACCGTCAGCGGTACCGCCGCGGCCAGCAGGCCGACCATCGCCAGCAGATAGACCTTGCCGGCGGCGCGATGCACCGGGCTGCCCTTGCGGCTCATGCCTGCGGTCCAGAACGTGACCAGGGCCAGCGTGCCCAGTCCGACATGCAGGAAGTAGCTCATCACTTGCAGGCTCATGGTGTCCTCCGGTTAGGGCTCCAGTGTCCTGCCCGGCGGCCGCCGCATCAGGTGCCGGCGGTCATCGCTGCGTGGTGCCGGAAGTCACTTTCTTTCGCGCCGGGCTTGAGCCTGGCCGGACGGCGGCCCAAGCTGGCGCCATGAACGATCGCCTGCGCAAATTGCTCTCCCCGCTCAACTTCGCCGGCTACCTGGCCTGGGGCGCCATCGGCTTCGAGATGCTGGTGGCGCGTGGGCCTGGCGCGGCGGCCCAGACGGGCTCGCTGGCCGCGGTGGCGGGGCTGCACCTGACGTTTCTGGCGCTGTTCATGGCGGTCACCTCGGGCCCGCGCGCCAGCCACGCCTCACGCGTGATGGTGCTCGCTCAGATTGGACTGACCTTCGTCCTGATGACACTGACGCGCTACAACTCGGTGTCGATCCTCCTGATCCTGTGCGTGGTGCAGCTGGTGCGGGTGTTCAGCGCGCGCCAATCGGTGGGCGTGATCGTGCTGATGAACCTGATGGTGTATTTCATCTACCGGGAGATCTGGGAGTTGAGCTCGCCCATCATCTCCACCCTGATGCAGTTGAGCTTCCAGGGCTTCGCATCGCTGACTGCGTGGTTCGCCTTCCGCGCCGAACAGACCCGCGACGAGCTGGCGGCCACCAATGCCGACCTGTTGGCCACCCGTTCCCTGCTGGCGGAAACCGCGCGCGATTCCGAGCGCCTGCGGCTGTCGCGCGAACTGCACGACGTGGCCGGCCACAAGCTCACGGCGCTGAAGTTGAACCTGGCCGCGCTGCAGCGCGATCCACGCCACGGTGCCGACGACCAGGTAAACCTGTGTGCGCGCCTGGCCGACGAACTGCTGGCCGACATCCGCGGCGTCGTAGCGCAGATGCGTCGCGACGACGGCCTGGACCTAGCCGACGCGCTGCAAGCGCTGGCCACGCCCTTCCCACGGCCGAAAATGCACCTGCAGATCGCACCCGAAGCGCGGGTGACGTCGCTGGGCCAGGCCGAAGCGGTGCTGCGCGCGGTGCAGGAAGGGCTGACCAATGCGGCGCGGCATTCCCAAGCCAACCATCTGTGGGTGGTGCTGCGCCACGAAGCCGGCGCGCTGCGCCTGGACATTCGAGACGACGGCAGGGGCAGCGGGGAACTGCGGCCCGGCAGCGGACTGAGCGGCATGCGCGAGCGGCTGGAGTCCGAGGGCGGCGGCCTGGACGTGCAGCGCACCGACACCGGCGGCGTACACCTGCAGGCGTGGCTGCCGGCGCCGGCATGAGCGGCGCGCTTCGCATCGCCCTGGCTGACGACCAGGCCCTGGTGCGCAGCGGCCTGAAGGCCCTGCTGTCTGGCTTCAGCGAACTGTCGGTGGTGCTGGAAGCCGGCGATGGCCAGGCGCTGCTGGACGCGTTGCTGGACTGCCCGGTGGACGTGGTGCTGTCGGACATCCGCATGCCCGGGCTGGATGGCTTCGGCCTGGTGCGGGCGCTGCGCGAGCGCGGCGACGCTACGCCGGTGGTGCTGCTCACCACCTTCGACGACCCGGCGCTGCCGCTGCGCGCCGCGGAGGCCGGTGCCCAAGGCTTCCTGCTCAAGGATGCGTCGCCCGAGGACCTGGTGGAAGTAATCGCCCGGGTCGCCGCCGGTGAAACGCTGCTGGCCCCCGTCGCCACCGATCCGGTGCGCGCACGCTATGCCTACCGCGACCAGCAGGCACCCAGCGACACCTTCAGCGAGCGCGAAGTGGGCATCCTGCGGCTGCTGGCCGGCGGCTATTCCAACCGCGAGATCGCCAAGGCCGTCTTCCTGTCCGAAGGCACGGTGAAGAACTACGTGTCGGACATCCTGGACAAACTGGGCACCCGCGACCGCACCCGTGCGGTGCTCAAGGCGATCACGCTGCGCATCATCTGAGTGCGCCCAGGACGATCACGGCGGCCATCGCCGCCACCGCCAACCCCAGGCCTAGGCAAACCCGCAGCCCGTAGGCACGGCCACCGCCGCTCCAGGCCACGACGGTCTTGGCCACCCAGCTGGCCGCCAGCATTCCCAGCAGCGTCCAGCGCGCTTGCTCCAGACTCAGCGCACCGCTGCCAAACAGTTTTGCCAGCGCCGCCAACGCGGCATGCAGCTCGGCCAGCGCCGCCACAACCGCGCCTAGGATGGCGCCCTTGGGTCCCAGCCAGTCGTTGAGCGCCGCGGCGGCGAACAGCACCGCCGTGATCACCGCCGCGAAAGTGAGCGCCTGCGAAAAGCGGAACATGCGGGTTTCCGCCGTAGGTGCCGGCACCGGCTCGCCGTCGCCGCGGTGCAGGCCCAGCAGCCCGCCTGCCAACATCACCAGACCAGCCGCGACCAGCTCGGGCCACAGCGCTGCCAGCAATGCCGGCGACACCGCCAGCAGGATCGGCACGAACAGGCTCAGCGAGGCCAGGTTGGCGAACATCGCCGCCCCCACCGCCGAGGGCAGCAGCGCCGGCGTCTGCCGCACCCGCTGGCCGAAACCGGCAATCGCCGCCGTGGATGAAACATAGCCGGCGAAAAACCCCGCCACCGCCAGGCCCCAGCGGCTGCCGGTGGCGCGCAGCGCCACGTGGCCCAGCGCGCTGATCGCCATCACCAGCACCACCAGTTTCCACAACAAGGCGGGGTTGAACACGGCGTAGGGGCCCATCGTGCGGTCGGGCACCAGCGGCAGTACCACCAGGGCCGACGCCAGCAGCACCAAGCCATCCTGCATCTCGCGCTCACTCATCAGGTCGCGGGCCAACCGATGCAGCGGCGCCTTGGCGTACAGCAGCACCGCCACCACTACGCCCAGCGCGCCCGCCAGCGCGGGTGCCAGCACTGCCAAACCTCCCAGCAGGCAGGTGACCACCAGCGCGACTTCGCCGGTCAGCCCCGGGTCCTGGGCGCCACTGCGCCGGTAGCTCATCGCCGCGAACAAACCGGTGCAGGCCAACACGATCACGAACGCCGCCTGGCCCAGCCACAGCGACATCGCGCCCGCCAGCGCCACCAGGGCATGCGTGCGCAAACCCGCCGCCGGGCTGGGCTCGGGATGCCGCCGCTCGCGCACGGCGCCCACCAGCAGGCCCAGGCCCAGCGCCGTGCCCAGCGGCAGCAGCACGCCGGCGTTGAAGTCCGAAAAAACGGATAATTCAGCCATGAAGGATTGTGGCTCCCGCCGATGCCCCGCTTGCAAGCCACGCCGCCGCCCGGCGCACCGGGTGGCGGTGCGCGCTTGAGTGCCGCGGATTTCATCGAGGTGTACGAGGGCGCGCTGTCGCGCGAGGTGTGCGCCCAGCTGGTGGCGGCGTTCGAAGCCAGCGGCGCGGCGGTGCCGGGCCGGGTGGGCGGCGGCGTGCTGCCCGAACTCAAGGACAGCCGCGACATCCAGATCACCGGCCAGGCGGCGTGGCGCGAGGCGGAGAACGCGCTCAACACCGCCGTGTTCGCCGGCCTGCTGGCTTATCTGCGCACCTACCGCTACGCCCTGATCGCGCCGCTGATGCTGCAGGTGTCCGATGCCGACGGCCAACTGCGGCGGATCGAGGCGGCGGATTTCGACACGATGGACGATGCCGCGCTGGCCAACCTGGTGCGCAGCGTGCTGCGCCCCGGCGCGATCAACCTGCAGCGCTACACCGCTGGCCAGGGCGGCTACCCGTATTGGCACTGCGAGCTCTATCCGCGCGACGCCAGCGCCGAGACCCTGCACCGGCACGTGCTGTGGACGGTGTATCTGAACGATGATTTCAGCGCCGGGGAAACCGAGTTCCTCTACCAGCAGCGCAAGATCAGCCCGCGCGCGGGCAGCCTGCTGATTGCCCCGGCCGCATTCACCCACACCCATCGCGGCAACCGGCCCGAGGGCGGGCACAAGTACATCGCCACCAGCTGGATCCTGTTCCAGCGGGCGCAGGAGCTGTTTGCTGGCGCTGGCTAGCGTGCCAACGCGCGTATCGCCGGCTCAGCGCCGCACGTCGAAACCTTCCTGCTGCACCCGCGCCGTGACCTCGGCCACGCTGGAAAGGTGAAAGTCACCCGGCTGCGCGTGTTTGAGACAGGCCGCCGCCAGACCGAAGGCCAGTCCGTCACCATCGGCCTGCCCGGTGACGAGGCCGTGCAGCACGCCGGCGGCAAAGGCATCACCGCCACCGATACGGTCGACGATGCCGGTCAGCTCGTGCGGACCGGCGGCATGCACCGCACCATTGCGGTTGAGCAGGCGCGCCGATAGCCCGTGGTGGCCCACGCTGTGCTGGGTGCGCAGGGTGGTGGCCAGGCGCTGAAGGCGCGGGAATGCCGCGAAAGCCGCAGCCGCAGCCGCATCCACCCGCGCTTCGGCGCTGGCCTGCTGGAAGCTGGCGCCCAGCACCAGGGCGACGTCGCGATGGTCGGCAAACAGCAGGTCCGCCTCGGCCATGAGTTGCCGCAGCCAGCCCGGTGCGTCGCCATCCCACGTGTCCCAGAGCTTGGCGCGGTAGTTGCCATCGAACGACACCTGCACGCCCAGCGCCCGCGCCGCACGCGCGGCATCCAGCGTGGCCTGGGCGGCACGCGTGCCCAGCGCGGGGCTGACGCCTGACAGGTGCAGCCAATCGGCGCCGGCCAACAGGGCAGGCCAGCCGTAGCTGCCCGGATCGGCCAGCGCAAACGCCGAACCGGCCCGGTCATAAAGCACTTCACTGGGCCGCTGCACCGCCCCGGTAGCCAAAAAGTAAAGGCCCATGCGGCCCGGCCCGGTGCGCAGGCCGCGGGTATCCACCCCGTGCCGGCGCAATTCCCCCGCCGCCGCCTCGCCCAAAGGCCCTTCGGGGAGAACGCTGACGTGGGCGCTGGCATGGCCGAAGCGGGCCAACGACACCGCCACGTTGGCCTCGGCGCCGCCCACGCAGACCTCCAGGCGGGGCGACTGTAGCAAGCGCTCATGGCCGGGAGCCCCCAGCCGCAGCAGCAATTCCCCGAAGCAGACGATACGGCTGGACATGTCTCATTCCTGGCTGGGACCGGACGGGTCCGGTGCGGTCGGGTTGGCGGGGCGCTAAAGGGCAGTTGTCGCAGATCGTGAAATCTTTTGCTAGGCTCCATGACCACCGGTGTCACCGATAGCCTTGCCCTCGAATGATACCGGTGTCAAGAGTCGCGGTCGTGGTCACACAAGAACTGGCTCCAAAGTCGGTCCAACATCCCTGGGAGGGGAACCCAATGAAGTCGACCCATAGTGCCCCGCGGGGCCCGCTTGTTGCCGTACTGAGCGCCGCGATCGCGGTTGCGCTGTACACCATGCCCACCGCGCTGCTGGCGCAAACCGCCGCGCCCAAGCCAGCGGCAATCGCGACCGCGCAGGATGCGGCCGCGGCGCCCGCTGCAGTTGCGACGCCAACGGTTGCCGCAACGCCAGCCGTGGCGGCACCGCCCGCCGCCGCCGCGGCCGATCCGACCACCTTGGACGTGGTGGAAGTCACCGGCTTCCGCAGCAGCCTGGAGCGCGCGCTGGAGATCAAGCGCGGCGAGATCGGCGTGGTGGACGCCATCGTGGCTGAAGACATCGCCAATTTCCCGGACTTGAACTTGGCCGAGTCGCTGCAGCGCATCCCGGGCGTGTCGATCTCGCGCGACGCCGGCGAAGGCCGCAACATTTCCGTGCGCGGCCTGGACAGCCAGTTCACCCGCGTGCGCATCAACGGCATGGAAGCGCTGACCACCACCGGCGGCACCGACAGCTCCGGCGGCGCCAACCGCAGCCGCGGCTTCGACTTCAACGTGTTCGCCTCAGAGCTGTTCAACAGCCTGAAGGTGCGCAAGACCGCGGCTGCGGAAACCGAGGAGGGCTCGCTGGGCGCCACGGTGGACCTGCAGACGGCGCGGCCTTTCGACTACGACGGCTTCACTTTCGTGGCCGGCGGCCAACTGGGCTACAACGACCTGAGCAGCGACATCGACCCGCGTGCTTCGATGCTGATCAGCAACACCTGGGCCGACGGCCGCTTTGGCGCGCTGATGTCGCTGGCCTACACCGACCGCCGCACCGTCGAAGAAGGCCACAGCACCGTGCGCTGGGACAACGGCACCAGCAGCGGCGGCTTCAGCGCCACGTCGCCGTACGCGCCGGCGCGCCTGGCCACTACCTTCCACCCGCGCATCCCGCGCTATGGCGTTCTCGAGCACGAGCAGGAACGGCTGGGCGTCACCGGCGCACTGCAGTTCGAGGTCAGTGACGACACCGACCTTGGCCTGGATCTGATGTACGCCGATTTCGACGCCAAGCGCACCGAGAACTTCCTCAACGGCCTGTCCTTCAGCCGCACCGGCACCGGCAAGCCGCAAACGGTGGTGGTGGACGGCCAGGTGGATGCCAATGGCAACCTGGTGTACGGCCTGTTCAACAACGTGGACGTGCGCTCGGAAGCCCGCTATGACGAGCTCACCACCACCTTTACCCAGTTCAACTTCACCGGCAGCCACCGCTTCAGCGACAGCTTCCGCATGAGCGGCCTGGCCGGCCGCGCCAAGTCCGAGTTCGACAATCCGATCCAGACCACCATCACCATGGACCGGCTGAACGTGCAGGGCTACAGCTACGACTACCGCGGCAACAGCCGCCTGCCGGTGATCAACAATGGCTTCAATGTCACCGACCCCTCGCAGTGGACGTTCGCCAACGGCGTTTCGGAAATCCGGCTGCGGCCGCAGCAGTCCGACAACACCTACGACACCGCCCAGCTGGACTTCGCCTGGGACGTCAACGACAGCTTCACCTTCAAAGGCGGCGTCCAGCAGAAGGACTACACCTTCGAGTCGCGCGAATGGCGCCGCGCCAGCGAGCTGGCGGTGCCCGCGCTTCCGGTGGGCACCACCCTGGCCGACCTGACCACCTTGATCGGGCTCAACGGCACTTCGGTGGGGGCCGGTAACAACAACAGCTGGCTCATTCCCAACATCGCCGCCTTCGCGTCGCTGTTCGACATCTACTCCAACTCCGGAACTTTCCTGGTGTCGCAGGACGTGGCCAGCGTGCGCGGCAACAACCGCGACGTGGAGGAGGAGGATTTCGGCGTCTACATCCAGGGTGATTTCCGCGCCGACCTGGGCCCGGTGCCGGTCACCGGCAACATCGGCGTGCGCTACGTGACCACCGACCAGACGTCCACCGGTTTCGCGGTGACCAGCGGCGTCCCGGTGCAAACCACGGTTACG
>JANNQY010000051.1:0-7010 GCA_031400995.1 Lysobacteraceae bacterium | reverse complement strand
AGCGAACGCGACGCCGTGGCGCGCGACGCGGACGCGGTGGACGACGTCCGAGCCGACGCTACGGACGACAATGCCGACGCCGCCTACGACCTCGCCATGGCCAAGGCCGACGGCGAGCTGAGCGTGGCCAAGGAGCGCTGCGACGGTATGCAGGGCGCCAACAAGGATGCCTGTCGTGCCGCCGCCGATGCCGCCTATGAAGCCACCAAGGCAACTGCCAGCAACACTCGCGACGCCGCTCGGAAACTCGCGGACCGCATCGACGGCTAAGGCCCCTCGCCCCACCCCCCCCCAACGGAGTTTGTATCCCATGACCAAGATCACAGCCACGCTCAACGACCTGGTTGACGCCCTCAACGACGGCATCGCCTTCTACGACCACGCCGCCCAGGAAACATACGACCTGCGTCGCAAGGATCTGTTCCACAACATGAGCCGGATCAAGGGCAACATCGCCGGTGAACTCAAGGTGGAAGTGGCCAAGCTGGGCGGTGACGCCGCCAACGACAGCCACTGGCTTGGCGAGTTCCGCCAAGGCTATGCCGACCTCAAGGCCAAGCTGACCAAGGACCCGGATGCCGTCTACATCTCTGCGCTGGAGGCGCAGGAGGACCGCGTTCTGCACGCATTCCGTGACGCGATGGAGTCCGACCAGCCGGTGCGTGTGCGCGAACTCGCGGCGAAGTACCTGCCCGACGTCCGCCAGATGCACGACCAGATGCGTGATCTCAAACAGGCCAAACAGGCCTGAGCCGGGCTGGCTGGCGACACGGAACCAACGCCGGGTCGCCAGCCGGTGCCAGCTGTTGCCCTGCCACGACGGCACGGCACATGACTCAAAGACCGGCCAAAAGGCCGGTCTTTTTTTTCCCGATCGCAGAAAACTGCCGTTTTTGCAGCTTTTGGGCTTGGCGCGGCGCTCCGCATGGCTTACATTTGCACTGCCGGAGGGATTTCCAGGCACCCCAACAACCCATCAAGCAACAACGGGAATAAAAAAATCATGGCTACCAAGAAAGTTGCAAAGAAAAAGGCTGCCCCGAAGGCTGCCGCCAAGCCGGCTGCTCCCAAGGCCATCAAGGAAGCGCTGAGCAAGTCGGGCCTGGTTGCGCACATCGCCGAGTCCACCGGCCTTGCCGCCAAGGACGTCCGCGCGGTCATCGGTGCGCTGGAAGGCGCGGTGCACGGTTCGGTCAGCAAGAAGGGCGCGGGTTCGTTCACCCTGCCGGGCCTGCTGAAGATCACGGTGGTCAACGTCGCTGCCAAGCCCAAGCGCAAGGGCATCAACCCGTTCACCAAGGAAGAGCAGTGGTTCGCCGCCAAGCCCGCCTCGGTGAAGGTGAAGGTGCGTCCGCTCAAGAAGCTCAAGGACGCTGCGGCCTGATTGCCGCGCGTTGGCGGTGCGCCTCCGGGCGCCCGCTTTGCAACACGGCACGGGGTGGGTCGCGCAAGCGCCCCGCCCCGTTCTTTTTCAAGTCCTAGCGCCGCGCTTGTGCCAAATAGACCTGCAGCATCTCGCCGTTGAACTCGCGCGCGCCGGTGGCGGAAAAGCCCAGTTTTTCCAGCACGCGGATGGAGCCGGCATTGCCGGGCTGGACGATGGCCAGCACCGTGTCCAGGCCCAGTGGACCGAAGGCGTGGCGCAATACCGCCGACCCCGCCTCACAGGCGTAGCCCTGGCCGGTGTGCTCGGGCAGGAAGGCATAGCCAAGGTCGGCGTGCGCCAGCGTGTCGCGTCGCACCAGCCCGCTGATGCCAACCGCTTGGCCCGATGAACGCAGTGCCACCTTCCAGAGACCGTAGCCGTGCCTGGCGTAGCTGGCGCACGGGCCCTGCGCCAGATAGCGCAGCGCATCGTCCGCGCCGCGCACGCCGCGGTCGCCGATGTATTGCAGGAAACCGGGGCTGTTGAGCAGGGCCAGGATGAAGTCGGCGTCCTGCGCATCCAATTCCAGCAGAGCAAGACGCGCAGTGGCGGGCGGTGCGCAGGACATGGGTGGCCGACGCTAGGCGGTGCGACTGGCCGGGAAACTGGCGCTGGGCGCCAAGTCGGCGGTGTGCACGGTGACGCGGTTGCGGCCCTCGCGCTTGGATCGGTACAGCGCGTCGTCCGCGCGCGCCAGCAGCGTATCGAAGCCGAAGCCGCAGGCGCGGCTGCCGGCCAGGCCGAAGCTGGCGGTGATGCCGAAGCGGTGCCCTGATTGCCCGGTGTCGATGCCGGCGATGCGCTCGCGGCAGCTCTGGGCCAGCGCGGTGCCGGCGGCCACGTCGCTGCCCACCAGCAGGAAGGCGAATTCCTCGCCACCCAGGCGCCCCACCAGGTCGCGCGGGCCACGCAGCTGTTCGCACACCAGCGCCACTTGCTTGAGCGTCCAATCGCCGGCCGCGTGCCCGAACTGGTCGTTGATGGACTTGAAGTTGTCCAGGTCAAGCATCACCAGCCCCGCTTCCTCGCCGTTCTTGCGGCACTGCTCCAGCAGGGCCTCCGCGCGCCGGGTGAAATGATGGCGATTGCTGATGCCCGTGAGTGCGTCGGTCTGCGCCAGGTGGCGGAACTGCATCTGCATCCTCTTTGTCTTCACCGCCCAGTAGCCTATCGATGCCAGCAGCACCGCCAGCAGCGCAATCAGCAGGCGCGTCGCCTGGGTGGACTTGGCGTTGACCTGCTGCTCCAGCTGCAGCAGCCGGTTCTGGCTGTTGAGCAGTTCGATGGTTTGGGTTTTCTCGCGGGTTTCGTGCTTCACGGCCTGGTAGGCGATTTCCCGGGCCTTGATATGGTCCAGGTAGGCCTTGTCGGCGTCGGCATAGTCAATGTGGTGCTGCAGCGCTGCCGCGGTGTCGCCACGCTTGAGCGAGCCCAGGTAGAGCGTGCGGTGTGCCTGCACCAGCGGCTGCGAAAAGGCCAGGTCGGTGCTGCGGTCCAGCGCGAACCGGGCATAGCGCATGGCGGCCTCCGTGTTGCCCTCGGCTAGGTGCAGTTCGCCCAGAAGGGATTGGATCTCGCCGATCAGGCGCGGGTAGGCGGTGGCCTCAACCTCAGCCAGGTGCTGTTCGAGTAGGGCGATGGCCGCCGCCGCGTCGCCGCGCTGCGCCCACTGGCGGGCCAGCATGCCTCGGACAAAACCTGACACCAGGGTTTCGCCCTGGGCTTCGCATTCATCCACCACCGCCTTGATGGGGGCGTCGTCAGCGGGCAACTGGTCCAGCTGGCGCTTGGCCTCCAGGATCTGCAGGCCGGCAAAGCAGCGCGTACGCGGCACTGCGCTGGCTTCGAAAATGCGCTCGGCGTAGTGCTGGCTCAGTTCAAACTGGCCCATCTGCTGGTATAGCGCTGACGCCGCGAACCAGCCGTGGCTGCGCAGCTCCGGATCGGGCACGCGGTCAATCAGCTCCAGCGTCAGGTCCAGGTAGCGAAGGCCCTCGGCCAAATTGCGGGTGGCGGCATAAGAATTGACGATGAGGGCGCCGGCGCGAAGCTTCAGCGCAGGATCATCCACGTCGTCGAATAGGACGGTCGCTTCCTTCACTGCCAGGTCGTAGCGGCCGGTGAAGCCCAATTCGTAGATTTTCAGATAGCGAAGCTGGTGGCGCTGGGCCGGCGTGGCTTCGGTGATGCGGGTGTTGAGTTCACCCAGCAGCTGCTTGAATTTTCCGGGATCGGTACTGCGCGTCGCTTCCGCCTGCTCCAGCATCGCCTCGAACGAGTCCGAGGCGTGGCTGGCCGTGGCGGCCGTGGCAAGCACGGCCGCCAGCAGCAGGGCGAACAGGGAGCAGCGCCGTTTCACGGTGGCAGGGGCGATGCGCTCAGTGCAGGCTGCGCTGGCCGATCGATTCCTTCTTCTCGTCCGGGCTGTCTTCCTGCGGCATGTCATCCTCTTGTTCCTTCGCCGGCTGGTCGTCGGCCGGGAACAGGGCGCACACCATCTTGCTGCGGCCACCCAGCAGGTCGCTCAGGGCGCTGGCGTCGCGGTCCAGCAGGGCCTGGCGCGGCGCATCGTCCAAGCCCAAGGCATCCACCGCGGCGGCGTAGTCTTCGTTTGCGGCCTCGGCCAACGCCGGGTTCTTGCCCAGGGATTCCAGAAACGCGATCACATTCGACATCTTCGACTCCTAGTGGGGTGGGATGGTGCGGGATTCAGGCCGAGGCCAGGGCGGCATCAAGCTGGGCAATGCGCGCCAGCATGTCAGGGTTGCGGGCCATTGGCACGGCCGGCGGGAGCACCAGGGTGGCAGCCAGGCCCAGCGCGATGGCAGGCAGGTCGCGCAGGGCCACGGTGTCCATGCGCGGGCGGTGGATGGGCAGGGTGGCCGCCTCGTAAACGATGCAGGCATGGTCCAGCGGGTAGTCCTGGGCCAGCAGGTCCACCAGCAGCTGGCGGTAGGCCGGTTCGGTGGCGAATCGGCGGAAGCTGCGGTCGCCGGCGATGCCCACTTGCCAAAGCACGAGGTAGGCCGAGGGGTCCAGGCGCCGGCGGTAAAACATGAGTTGGCTGGCTTCGTAGTGCTGGCAGCCGTAGGTGCCCGGGTCGATGCCCAAATCGGCGTAAAGGCAATCCTCGGCCGAGATGCCGGGCTCCATGTGCGCGACGTGGCCCTCGGCGCGGGCCTGGGCGATGGCGCGGTGAGGCGCCTGCGCGAACACGCCGGGATGGCCATAGAACACGCCGCAAACGCGCCGCCCAGCGCGCACTTGCACCAGCATCACCTCGGTCATTTCCCGGTAGGTGTCGTGGCGCGATTTGCCGTCCTGGTAATACGGCTGCAGGCTGTGCACGTTGGGGTGCATCTG
Source organism: Lysobacteraceae bacterium (assembly GCA_031400995.1). Lineage (GTDB taxonomy): Bacteria > Pseudomonadota > Gammaproteobacteria > Xanthomonadales > Xanthomonadaceae > Arenimonas. The sequence goes on along the minus strand of JANNQY010000051.1, from coordinate 2,221 downwards.
CTGCAGCCACAGCTCCACCAGCGGGTCGGACACCGCCGCGAACACCACGTCGGCCTGTTCGATATGGCTGCGCGACCGCGGGCTGAGGTGTGCGCCCAGCGTCATGCCCAAGCCCACGCAGGCCAAGCTTCCCGGTTTAGTCATGTCCTGGGCGGCCGTGGTCTGGGAGGACGGGCGAGGTTAGCGGATTGGCCCGGCCTTGTCGCCGGGGCCAGCTGGCCCAGCGCGCCGGCGTGAGCTGCCAGCGCCAGCCTTTTTCGCCGATTTCGGCGGCGATGCATTCGAAACCCAGTGCCTGCATAAGTCCGGCCGCTGACGCGTGGCCGGCATCGTGGCGGGTGTGCAGCCGCACGATGCCCATCGCGGCGAAGGCGTGGTCGGCCAAGGCGGTAATCGCCCGCGTGGCATGGCCGCGACCCTGCTGGGCCGCCGGCAGCACCACGCCCACTTCTGCGCTGCCGTCGGCGTCCAGGAGGAGTCCGGCGAGCCCCAGCGCAACGCCGTCGGCCGGTTCATAAATCACCCAGTAGGCTTGGCGCAGCGGGGCTTCGGCGTTCATGCGCAGGGCCGCGCGGAAGCTGCGTGCGGCGGTGGCGGCATCCTGCGGGGCACCGATGCGCGACATGGTTTCGGCGCTGCCGTAGAGGGTGCAGTAAAGCGCCTCGTCGCCCGCCGCCAGCGGCCGCAGACAGTGCGTGCCGGCCTTCAGCTGCGGCATCCGGAATTCGTTCATGGGCCGACCGTGCAGGAGGTGCCCAGACACTAGCCGGTCACCGCCGGCTTCGCCAGCCGCTGCGCTGATTGCGCCGGCCCCGGTTTGGCGTCATTTTGTCGCCATTCGTGACGGAGGCAGCGCCATGGCCCGCGACAGCGACATTCTCAGCCGGCTCGAAACCCTCAACGCCATCGGCGCTGCGCTGTCGAGCGAACGCGATCTGGCGACCTTGCTGGAACGCATCCTGGAAACGGCGCGCGAGTTCGCCAGCGCCGACGGCGGCACTCTCTACCGGGTGCAGGGCGACACCTTGGTGTTCGAAGTGCTGCGCAACGACACCCTGGGCTACTTCATGGGCGGCAGGCACGGCGCACCGATCAATTTCCCACCGCTGCCGATGCATGATGCCGAGGGCCGCGGTAACCACGGCATGGTGGTGGTGCATGCCGCGCTCACCGGCAAGACCGTCAACATCGCCGACGCCTACGATGCGCCGGGGTTCGATTTTTCCGGCACCCGTGCTTTCGACGCCAACACCGGCTACCGCTCGCAGTCCTTCCTCACGGTGCCGATGAAGGACCACGATGGCCGCGTCATCGGCGTTCTGCAGCTGATCAACTCCAAGAACGCGGCCGGCGCCGTGGACGCCTTCAGCCACGCCGAGCAGCAGCTGGTGGAATCGCTGGCTTCGCAGGCAGCCATCGCTCTCAACAACCGCATCCTCATCACGCAGCTCGAGAACCTGTTCGAGGCCTTGATCAAGCTCATCAACACCGCCATCGACGAAAAGTCGCCCTACACCGGCGGCCACTGCGAGCGCGTGCCGGTGCTGACCAACCTGCTGGCCGAGGCGGCGGCGCGCACCGAAGTTGGCCCACTGGCCACGTTCCGCATGAGCGAGAAGGACCGCTACGAGCTCAAGATCGCCGGCCTGCTGCACGACTGCGGCAAGATCACCACGCCGGTGCACGTGGTTGACAAGGCCACCAAGCTGCAGACGCTGTTCGACCGCATCGAGCTGCTGGATACGCGCTTTGAAGTACTGCTGCGCGACGTTGAGATCGCGCGCCTGCGCGGCGAAACCGACGAAGCGGGCTACCGGGCGCGGGTGGCGCAGCTGCACGATGAGCGCGAGCAGCTGCGCCAGGCCAACACCGGCGGCGAGTTCATGGATGACGCCAAGATCAAGGCCATCGAGCGAATCGCCAGCCAGCGCTGGCGCGGGCCCGATGGCAGCGAGCAGCCCTTTCTCTCGGCCGAGGAAGTGGAGAACCTGACGATCCGCCGCGGCACGCTCACCGCCGCCGAGCGCGACGTGATCAACCACCACATCGTGATGACCATCCGCCTGCTCGAAGCACTGCCTTGGCCGGCGCACCTGCGCCAGGTGCCCGAGTACGCCGGCGGACACCACGAGCGCATGGACGGCAAAGGCTACCCGCGCGGCCTCACCCGCGAGCAGATGACCGTACCGGCGCGGGTGATGGGCATCGCCGACATCTTCGA
>JANNQY010000050.1:0-3333 GCA_031400995.1 Lysobacteraceae bacterium | reverse complement strand
TGGTGGCGTTCGCGGCGGCGCAGAAGGTGGAGCGGCTGTGGCTGTTCACGCCGGAGCACGCGGCGTTCTACGCGCGCCTGGGCTGGCGTCCGCAGGGCCACGCAAAGCTGCGCGGCGTGGACGTGCAGCTGATGGATATCGTGCCGGCATGAGCGCCTTTTCCGCCTACGACCACGCGCACATGGCGCGCGCGCTGCAGCTGGCCGAGCGCGCTGCGTTCACCACGCAGCCCAACCCGATGGTGGGCTGCGTGCTGGCCGACGGCGAGCGCGTGCTGGGCGAAGGCTGGCACGTGCGCGCGGGCGAACCGCACGCCGAAGTGCACGCGCTGCGCGCCGCCGGCGCCAGTGCGCGCGGCGCCACCGCGTACGTGACGCTGGAGCCCTGCGCGCACCAGGGCCGCACGCCGCCCTGCGCCGATGCGCTGGTGGCGGCGGGGGTCACCCGCGTGGTGGCGGCCAGCCGCGACCCGTATTACCAAGTGGCGGGGCAGGGCTTCGCCAAGCTCGCGGCGGCCGGGATCACCGTTGAGCATGGCTTGATGGAGGCCGCGGCGCGGCAGCTCAATCGCGGCTTTTTTTCCCGCATCGAGCGCGGCCGGCCCTGGGTGCGGGTGAAGCTGGGCATGAGCCTGGACGGCCGCACCGCGCTGGCTAGCGGCGAATCGAAGTGGATTACTTCGCCCGCTGCGCGCGAAGACGTGCAGCGCTGGCGCGCTCGGGCAGGCGCACTGATGACGGGCATTGGCACGGTGCTGGCCGACGACCCGCACCTCACCGTGCGCTTGCCCGAGGGCGAGGATTTCACGCCGCCGCTGCGGGTGGTGCTGGACGAGCGCGGCCGCCTGCCGGCCACCTCGCACCTGCTCACCGATGGCCTGGCGCCCACCCTGGCCGTGCACGCCGACGACGTGGTGCCCGACTACGACGACAGCGTGAACGCTTTCGCCGTGCACCGCAGCGCCGGCGGCCTGGACCTCAATGCCGTGCTGTCGCAGCTGGCCCAGCGCGGCGTCAACGAACTTCAAGTGGAAGCCGGCGCCACCCTCAGCGGCGCCCTGCTGCAGGCCGGGCTGATCGACGAGCTGCTGCTTTACGTCGCGCCCGTTCTGCTTGGCGACCGCGGCCTCCCCCTGTTCGCCGGCATCCACCCCGCCACCCTCGCCGACCGGCTCGGCCTGCAGCTCCTTGATACCCGCCAAGTGGGCCCCGACCTTCGCCTGGTGCTGACATGTTTACTGGACTGATTCAAGCTATTGGCCGCCTGCGGGCGCGTGAACTGCGCGGCGGCGACCAGCGCCTGCGCTTCGCCTTCGGCGCGCTGCCGGCGCACGACATCGAGCTGGGCGAATCGATCGCCGTCAGCGGCTGCTGCCTCACGGTGGTGGCCTTCGATGCGGACGGCTTCGACGCCGATGTGTCGAACGAATCGCTGGCCCTCACCACCCTCGGCGGCCTGCCGCTGGGCGCCGCGGTGAACCTGGAGCGCAGCCTGCTGCCCACCACCCGCCTGGGCGGGCACCTGGTCTCGGGCCACGTGGACGCCTTGGGCGCCGTGGAAAAAACTTGGGACGACGGCCGCAGCCAGCGCTGGCGCTTCACGGCGCCGCGAGGCGTGCTGCGCTACGTTGCTGCCAAGGGCTCCATCGCGGTGGACGGCGTCAGCCTCACCGTGAATGCCGTGGACGACGCCGGTTTCGAAGTGAACCTGGTGCCGCACACCGTTGCCCACACTGCCTTTGGCGAAACCGCCGCGGGCGCCGCCGTGAACCTGGAAGTGGACACCATCGCCCGCTACGTCGAGCGCCTGCTGGCCACCCGCGAGGACAATGCATGAGTTTCGCCACCATTCCCGAACTGCTCGAAGAACTGCGCCAGGGCCGCATGGTGGTCATCCTGGACGACGAAGACCGCGAGAACGAAGGCGACCTGATCATGGCCGCCGAGCTCGTCAAGCCCAGCGACATCAATTTCATGGTCACGCATGCGCGCGGCCTGGTGTGCCTGTCGCTCACGCGCGAACGCTGCCGCCAGCTGGGCCTGGGGCCGATGGTTCGCGACAACAACTCGCCCTACCACACCAATTTCACGGTCAGCATCGAAGCCGCCGAAGGCGTCACCACCGGCATCAGCGCCTACGACCGCGCCCACACCATCCGCACCGCCGTGCGCCCGGACGCAACCGCCGAGCACCTCACCCAGCCTGGCCACATCTTCCCGCTGATGGCCCAGCCCGGCGGCGTGCTCACCCGCAGCGGCCACACCGAGGCCGCCAGCGACCTGGCCCTGCTGGCGGGCCTGGAGCCGGCCGGTGTGCTGGTGGAAATCCTCAATCCCGACGGCTCCATGGCGCGTCGCCCGGAGTTGGAAGTGTTCGCCGCCCAGCACGGCTTGAAGATCGGCACCATCGAAGCGCTGATCCGGCACCGTCTGGAAACCGAGCACACCGTCGAGCGCGTGGACCAGCGCGAAATCCGCACGGCGCAGGGCCCGTTCCAACTGGTGACCTATCGCGACCGCGTCAGCCGCGACCTGCATTTCGCGCTGGTGCATGGCCAGCCCACCCGCGACACGCCCACCCTGGTGCGCGTGCACGTAAAGAATCCGCTGTCGGACGTGCTGCAGTGGCAGCGCCCGGATTTCGGCGTCAGCGCCAGCCAGGCCCTGGCAGCCGTGGCCGCGGCCGGCGCCGGCGTGGTGGTGGTGCTTTCCGAGCCGGTGAGCCCCGACGACCTGCTGGCCCGCATCACCGAAACCGACCAGGCCGAGGCCCCCAAGACCCGCGAATGGCGCCGCAACGGCGCCGGCGCGCAGATATTGGCCGACCTGGGCTTGGGCAAACTCCGCGTGCTCGGCACGCCGCGCCGTCAGGTGGGCCTGGCCGGTTTCGGCCTGGAAGTAGTCGAATACGTCCCGCCCGGCGCCGCAGGGTAAACTGACCCACCTCCTGCTGCGAACCTGCCTAATGAGCCACTTCGAAGGCGACGTCCAGAGCCCCGCCTCTGCCCGCTACGCCATCATTTCCAGCCGTTGGAACCCGCGCATCACCGATGCGCTGGTGGACGGCGCCCGCCGCGCGTTCACCGGCAACGGCGTGCCGCCTGAGAACGTGGACATCATCCGCGTGCCCGGCGCCTGGGAACTGCCCGTGGCGGCCGCCAGCGCGCTGGACCGCGTCGGCTACGCCGGCATCGTGGCCTTGGGCTGCGTGGTGCGCGGCGATCCCCGCCATTACCAACCGGTGGCCGACGAATGCGCCCGCGGCCTGAGGCGCGTGGCCTTGGACACCGGCGTGCCGGTGGCCAACGGCGTGCTGGCCGTGGACGACTACGGC
>JANNQY010000049.1:0-6472 GCA_031400995.1 Lysobacteraceae bacterium | reverse complement strand
CCCCCCCGCCGCACGCCCTATCCCCCCCACCCCGCCCCACCGGCCCCCGCCAAACCCCCCCCCCCCCGCGGGGGCCCCACCCCCCACCGCCCCGCCCCCCGGGTAAACCCGCCCCGCGCCCGCGCCGCGCCGCGCTTCGGGCTCGCGCGCCTCGATCACCGCTTCCACGTCCAGGTTCAGATCTCGCGGGCCCCACGTGTAAAGCAAGGCCAGCAGCGCGAACGCAAACGCCGGCAGCCCGTACAGCGCGTCATCGAGCAGGAACTGCGCCGCGCCCACCGCCAGCAGCGGCAGCCCCACGGCAATCAGCAGGCCCACGTGGTTGGGCCAGTCGGCGCCGGTACGCCGGCCCAGCCAGTGCAGCCAGCCGATGAACCAGTCGTAGCGCCGCAGCGACGGCAGCGACGGGAACAGGTGCCCCAGCAGGAGCGAGGCGACGACGGCGATGAGCGCGGCGGACATGGCCCGATTCTAGCCTTGAAGCGCGAGGCCCGGCGCGGCGCGCGCCTGCGTCATCCAGTCGTCGATGAGCCAGCGGGCAATGGACATGCGCGGCGACAGCAGCAGCTCGCCCGAGGCCACGGCCGCGTCGATGTCGGCCAAGCTGAACCAGCGCGCCGCCTCCAGCTCATCGCCTACCACCGGCTCCAGTGGCAGGCCCTGGGCGTGGAACCCCACCATCAGCGCCATCGGGAACGGCCACGGCTGGGACGCGGCATAGCTGCAATCCAGCACCGGCACGCCAGCCTCTTCCATCACCTCGCGCGCCACCGCCTGCTCGAAAGATTCGCCCGGCTCCACGAAGCCGGCCAGCACCGACCAGCGCTTCTCCGGCCACGACGCCTGCCGCCCCAGCAGCAGCCGCGGGCCGTCGGTGACCGCCACGATCACCGCCGGATCCGTGCGCGGATAGTGCTCCAGGCCGCAGTTGCCGCAGCGCGCGCACCAGCCGCCGCGCACCAGCGTCACCGCGTGGCCGCAGCCGCCGCAGTGGCGATTGCGCTGCTGCCAGTGCAGCAGGGCGCGCGCCTGCGCCAGCGCCGCAGCGTCCAGCGCCGGCCACTGGTGGGCGGCGCTGCGCAAATCCAGCCGGCCCGGCAGCGCGTCGCCTAAAACTTCGTGCGGCAGTGCAAACCAAGCGCCGTCGTCGGACAGACCCAGGAAGCTCGCAGCCTCCGGCAATTCGGGAAACAGGCCTGCGCCGTGCAAAACCTCCGGTGCCTCGGCGCTGCCGGGGAAACGCGCGTTGCCGTCGGCATCCACCACCAGCACGCGGGCGTTGGCCCAGCGCGCCTGCAGGTCGTTGGGGCTCAGGCGCAGCAGTTCGGCGCGGTCCAGGCCCGGGCCGCGGAAGGCGTAACCGGGAGGCGTGGCGCCCATGCCCGGCGGGCTCAGGCCGAGAAGCTGCTGCCGCAGCCGCAGGTGGTCTTGGCGTTGGGGTTGCGGATGACGAACTGCGCGCCCTGCAGGCTTTCGCGGTAGTCCACCTCGGCGCCCATCAGGTACTGCAGGCTCAGCGGGTCCACCAGCAGGGTGACGCCGTCGCGCTGCAGCGACAGGTCGTCCTCGCCCTGCTGCTCATCGAATTCAAAGCCGTACTGGAAGCCCGAGCAGCCGCCGCCGGTGATGTACACCCGCAGCTTCAGGCCCGGGTTGCCCTCTTCGGCAATCAGTGCGGCCACCTTGGCGGCAGCCGCGGCGGTGAAATCCAGCGGCGCGTCGAGCTGCTGGTAGCTGGGGGCAGTGTCCATGCCTGCCAAGATGGGCGCTGGCGGGGCCGTATTCAAGCGTCCTGCGCCTCGGGGCGGGGCTTGTGCGCGGCCGGGGCCGGCGTGTCGGGGCCGGTGAGCTGGGCCAGCGGCGCGTCGGCGTGGATCAGCCGGCCGGTGATCATGGCGCCGGCGGCCATTTCCACCACTTTGTAGTGAATGTTGCCCTGCACGCGGGCGTTGGCGGCCAGTTCGATCCGCTCGCCGGCGTAGGCGTCGCCAGTGAGCCGGCCGTTGATCACCACCACCGGCGCATGCACCTCGCCCTCCACGTGGCCGTTCTCGGCGATGGTCAGTACCGCCGCCGAGCCTTCTTCGGCCAACACCTTGCCGTGGATGGTGCCCTCCACGTACAGCCCGCCGCTGAAGCTGATGTCGCCGCGGATCACCGCGCGCGGGCCCACCAGTGTTTCCACCGCGTGGCCGCTGCTGCGCGGGCTTTTATGCTTGTCGTTGCCGAACATCTCATTCTCCTCGTGGCGCCTGGGCCTGCCAGGGAAACGCCTGGTCCACGGTGCTACCGCCCGAGCGCAGCTGCACCCGGACGCGTTGGGGGGTAAAGCCCTCGGGCAGCATCACGCTGCCTTCGAGCTGCTGGAAATAGCGGAACGAAAACGGGACGCCCGGCGCATTGGGCTTTTGCACCAGGTCGTCCCAGCGCAGGCTGCGCAGGCGGCCGTCGCTCACGCCTTCCACCGACAGCCGCGCGTCGCCCTTGCTGATGGCGCCGCGGTTGAGGTTCTGGGTGAGGGTGACGGTGTAGCGCCAGGTGCCGCCGGCTTCGGGCGTGAACACCGCCTCGTGCACCGTGAGGCCGCGGCGCTGGCCGGTGGCGCCCACCAGGCGTTCGTAGAAGGCCACGTCGGCGCGCAGGCCCGACACTTCCTCCTCGCGCTCGGCCAGGCTGGCCTGCAGCTCGGTGTTGGCGCTGCGGCTGATCTGGTCGCTGCGGCGCAGGGTGGAAGCGTTCTGGCGCAGCTGCTTCACCAGCGCCTCGGCCTCGGTGGCGCGGCGGCTTTTCAGCGCCAGCTCGGCCTGTGCCTTGGCCAGGCCAGGCGCCGCGCGGGTAGTCGCCCAGGCGTACACGCCCAACAAGCTGGCCGCCCAAAGCACCAGGCCCGCGCCCAGCAGCACCCGCACATGCGGGCGGTGCGGCACGATCACGAAGCGCGGCTTGTCGGGGGCGGGAGTGCTCATCGCGGGCGGCGGGGGCCGTAGGGGGAGGGCGCATCAGGCCGTGCCGCTCACTCAGCGTCAAGGCGCAGTCTCACTATACTGTGATCGGCGTCACCCTCCGGGAGCCACAAATGTCCGAAGCACACATTTTCGCCCTGGGCCTGGCGCTGGCCTGTCTGGCTGGCGTGCGCGCCTACTTCACCGTGTTTGGCGTCGGCCTGGCCGGCCTGCTGGGTTGGGTGGATTTGCCGCTGGCGCTGCAGGTCACCAGTTCGCCGTGGGTGCTGGGCACCGCCGGCGCGCTGGCCGTCGTCGAATTCGCCGCCGACAAGATCCCGGGCGTGGATTCGGGCTGGGACTTGGTGCAAACCTTGGCGCGGGTGCCCGCGGGCGCGTTCCTGGCCGCCGCCACGCTATCTGATGACGGCCAGCTTGGCGGCGGCGCACTGGCGCTGGGCGCGGGCGCGGCGCTGGCCACGCACGGCCTGAAGGCCAGCACGCGCGCATTGATCAACGCCTCGCCCGAGCCGCTTTCCAACTGGACCGCCTCGCTGGGTGAAGACGCCGCCGCGCTGACCGCGCTGGCGCTGGTGTACTCGCATCCGTTCCTGGCGCTGGGCCTGGTGCTGGGTGTGATGGGCCTGTTTGCACTGGGCATGTTCACACTGGCGCGCTGGCTGATGCGCCGCCGCGCGCCCGCACTGACAGCCACCGGCCCCGGGGGCATAATCGAAAGCGACATGGGGGCCAAAAGATGAATCCGCACGACGAGTCCATACTCGCCGAACACCGTCACGCCTTCCTGCGCCTGCTGCCCCGGCGCGTGGAAGTGATGGGTCGCCGCCTGCATCGTTTCCTGCAGGACGGCTGGGATATCAACGGGCTTTCCCTGATGCACCACGATGCGCGCTGGCTGGGCGACGCCTGCGGCCGCCACGGCCTGGACGCCGCCGGCGGCCACTTCGCGCTTATGCACAGCCTGCTCGACGACACCCTGCAGCAGCAGGCACTGCCCGACCCGGGCCTGGGCGAACGCCTCTGGCATTTGGTGGAAGACATCGGCAGCGCCGTGCCCATGACCGCCGAACCCAGCGCCGATGCCTCGGTGCCGCGCCAGTCCGACCACGCTGGCCGCGCCGAAACGCCGCCCGCCAACTACTGGCGCCGCTGGGGTGACGACGCCCCCGCCGCCCGCGTCACCGCGCTGGCCGAGCCGGAGGCCGCGGCCGAAAAACCCGCGCCGCCCGCCGTAGCCGCCAAGCCAGCGCATGTCGCAACCAAGAAAAAAACAGACGCCGTCGCCGAACCCGCCCCGGCGCCGCCCGCGCCGCCCGTGCCCCGCCCCAGGGTGAACGCCATGAACGAGCCCAGCCCCGCCGCCGCCGGCGTCCGCGTGTACCACCTCACCGACCACGGCACGCTGTCGCTGGAGCTCGACCAGCGGCTGGAAGCCCTGGGCTACGAAGTGGAGCTGCTGGAAAACGCCGAAGAGCTGCGCGAACTGCTGGGTGCCATCCCCGCCAACCTGGTGCTGGTGGACGCCGCGTTCAGCGACCAACTGGAAGCCATCGGCGAAGCCGTGCGCGCCTGCCGCGAGCGCGGCCAGCAGCACGTGCTGCTGGTGGCGCTGTCGCAGGCCGACGACATCACCCTGCGGCTCACCGCCCGCCGCGCCGGCGTGGATTCGCTGGTGGTGGAACCCAACGGCGCCACCGACGTGCTGCGCCGGCTCACCCTGCTTTTGAACCCCGGCAGCGACGCGCCCTACCGCGTGCTGGTGGTGGAAGACGACCGCAACCAGGCCCTGTTCGCCGAAGGCATCCTGCGCAACGCCAACATGGACACCATGGTGGTGCTGGAGCCGCTGGACGTGCTGCAGGCGCTGCACCAGTTCCAGCCCGACCTGATCCTGATGGACCTGCACATGCCGCACGCCAACGGCATCGAGCTGACGGTGCTGATTCGCGACCAGGAGCCCTTCCTGCACACGCCGATCGTATTTTTATCGGGCGAAGTGGACCAGGACCGGCACTTCGACGCGCTGGACGCCGGCGGCGACGATTTCATCAGCAAGCCGGTGCGGCCCAAGCACCTCATCGCCGCCGTGCACAACCGCGTCAGCCGCCACCGCGCGCTGGAAACCCGGCGCCTGCGCCGCCGCGGCAAGAGCGCCGACACCGGCCTGTACCATCGCGGCGAACTGCTGGAAATGCTGGACGACCAACTGGCCGACGCCGGCGAGCACAGCGCCGGCGGCGTGCTGTTCCTGGAGATTGAAAGCATTGCGCTGCTGCGCGACCGCCTGGGCCTGACGGCGCTGGAGCTGCTGCTGCTGGGCGTGGGCAAGCTGCTGGGCGAACAGGCCGAGCCCAGCCCGGTGGCGCGCTTTGGCGACGGCAGCTTCCTCATCGTGGCCCGCGACCGCGACGACGCCGGCCTGGATGCCCTGGCCGCACAGCTGCGCGGCGCCTTGGTGCAGCACCCTTTCAGCGTGCAGGGGCATCCGCTGCGGCTGCGGGTGTCGGTGGGCGTTTGCGCGCTGCGGCACCGCTTCGAAGACACCGCTGCGCTGTTGAACGTGGCCGAGCGCATGGCCAGAGAGGCGCGCACCCACGAACGCGGCCTGAAGCGCTACGAGCCGGTGAAATCCACCGAAGCGGTGCGCGAAGCCGCCCTGGTGAACCAGATCCGCGAAGCCATCGCGCTCAACAACCTGGAGCTGCTCTACCAGCCGGTGGTGGCCGTGGCCGGCAGCGACGACTCCCAGTACCAGGTGCTGCTGCGCCTGCGCGGCGCCGACGGCAAGCTGCTGCCCGCCGCCGAGGTGATCCCGCTGGCCGAGCGCGGCGACTTCATCCTGGACATCGACCGCTGGGTGCTGCAGGCCTCGCTCAAGCTCATCCGCGACCGCCGCGCCGAAGGCCGGCCGCTGCGCCTTTACGTCACCCAATCGGCGCTGACGCTGGCCGACCCCAGCCAGGCCACGTGGCTGAAATCGGAGCTGGTGGCGCACGACGTGCCCGGCAGTTCGGTGGTGATCGAGCTGCGCATGGAAGACGCCGCCATCCACGCCGGCACCGTGTTCCACTTCTGCGACGCGCTGGTGGACGACGGCGTGCAGTTCTGCCTGAGCCAGTTCGAGTCCGGCCCCAACACCGACGGCCTGATGGACCAGCTGCCGCTGGGCTTCGTCAAGCTGGCGCGCAAGTACACCGCCAGTGCGCTGTCACCGGCGCTGCGCGATGAACTGAAAGTGCTGATCGAGCGCGCCCACCGCCGCGGCCTGGAAGTGATCGGCCACGGCGTGGAGGACGCGCAGGCAGCCGCCACGCTGTGGATGAGCGGCATTGATTTCATCCAGGGCAACCTGGTGCAGCAGGCCGAGCGCGGCATGGACTTCGACTTCCAGCAGGCGGTGCTGTGAGCCTGCCCGCCGCACCCAATCCCAACGACGCACTGGTGGTGCGCTGGCTGGCCATTGCCGGCGCGGGCGGCGCGGCGCTGGCGTCGGCCATTGGCTACTTCAG
>JANNQY010000048.1:0-8588 GCA_031400995.1 Lysobacteraceae bacterium | reverse complement strand
GGTGCCGTGCACGGGCGTGGCGCCGATGCTGTGCCTGCAGGTGCGCAGCACGCCGGGCGCCGATTGGCAGGCGCACTACGGCGAGATCGAGGGCTTCGACTGGCAGGTGGGCGTGGAGTACGTCATCCGCGTGCGCGAACTACCCGTGGCCAACCCGCCGGCCGACGGCAGCTCGCTGCGCTGGGTGCTGGAAGAAGTGCTGGAGCGCAGTCCGCCCGGCTGAGCGCGCTAGGCGCCGAGGTCCTCATGGCCCTGGTGGCTGTCGTGCCCGGATTCAATCGGGCGCACGCGCTTGAGGTCGCGGCGCGCTTCCACCAGCTGGCGCAGGGTTTCGCGCAGTGACACCGCGTCCTTGATGTAAGCCAGGCGCACCTCCGGCGTGCTGGCGTCGGTGGTGTACAGGATCACTTCGCCCAGGCCGAACATGCGCTCGAAGAAATCCTGCTCCACCTTGGTGTCGCGCACCCGGTAAAGCTCGAGGTCTTCGGTGACGCGGGTGAACACGCCGCGGCGGGTGTTCAGGCGCTGGTCGGTGAGCGTGTATACCGTGCTGCGCGTGTTCAGCCAGCGCCACAGCGCCCACGGGATGGGGATGATGAGCAGGCAGGCGATGAACCAGCCCAGGTTTTGCAGCTGGGACGGCGAGCCGGTCCATTGCGTGGTTTCGTCAGCCATTGTTTTTTCCTTGGAGGCGGGATGACCAGGGCAGGGCGTCCAGGTCCACGTTGCCTCCGGTCAGGATAAGCCCGATACGGCGGCCGGCGAAGGGGTCGGGGTAGCGCAGCACCGCCGCCAGAACGGTGGCGCAGGATGGCTCGATGACGATCTTCAGCCGTTCCCAAACCAGGCGCATCGCATCCACCGTCTCGTCGTCGCTTACCAGCAGCACCTGCACGCGGTGCGCCTTGAGCAAGGTGAAGTTCACCTCGCCTAGTGCGCCGCGCAGGCCGTCGCAGATGGTGTTGGCGACGCCGTCGGTTACGCGCAGGCCGCGCAGCAGCGAATCATGGGCATCGGCGGCGCCCTCGGGTTCCGCGCCGTACACGCTGATGTTTTCATCCTGGCCGTGGCAGGCCAGGGCCGTTCCGCTCACCAGGCCACCGCCGCCCACCGGCGTGAGCACGGCGTCCAGCGGCCCTGCCTGGGCCAGCAGCTCCAACGCGGCGGTGCCTTGGCCGGCGATCACCTGCGCGTCGGCGTAGGGGTGCACCAGCGTGCCGCCGGTTTGTGCCAGCACGCGCGCGGCGGCCGCTTCGCGCGCGGGGATGCCAGGCGCACACAGGTGCAGGGTGGCGCCAAGGCGCTCGATGGCCGCCAGCTTGCTGCCCACGGCGTTGTCGGGCACCACCACATGCACGGGGATGCCGCGGCCGCGCGCCGCCAGCGCCAGCGCCGCGCCGTGATTTCCCGAGGAGTGAGTGACCACGCCGCGCGCCGCCGTGGCCTCGTCCAATGCCCAGACCGCATTGCAGGCCCCGCGGAATTTGAAGGCACCCACGCGCTGGAAGTTCTCGCATTTGAAGTGCAGCTGCGCGCCGGTGAGCCCATCCAGCGAGCGTGAGCGCAGCACCGGCGTCACCTGCGCATGTGGCGCGATGCGCGCGGCGGCTGCCAGCACGTCGGCATAAGTGGGAAGGGTGGAATCCATGGCGCCTCCTTCAGCTCCAGCGTGCCGGTACGCCGCGCTTGAACTGGCGCGCGAGCAGCTCGCGCGCGGCGTCTCGCCGGCAGCGGGCTGAGCCGGGGCAATTACTACTTGTTCAGAGGTTCTTGGGGAATCTGTAGGATGCGCCCACGAACACGTAGGCACGGTAGCTGTCTTCCATGATCGGGCTGTCGCTGATGTCGTCGGGATAGAAGTCCGCGCCGACGCTACCGACCCAGCCCCACCGGTCGGTGAGCTTCCCGCCGATGGAGTAGTTGGGGCTGATGACCACACCGGCGCCGGGCGAGTAAGCCGGTCGCCCGAGGGTCGCCTCATTGGCTTCGACGCCGAAGTAGTAGTCGGCCAGCGAGGAGCTGTAGTACGCAATCCGCACCGCCGGCACGCCGAAGCGAGTGAGCTTCAACCACGTGATGTCGGCCTGGTAGCCGCCGTGGCGATCAAGCGTGTCGGCGCCGAGCGAGAGCGTGAACTTGCCGTAGGTTGGGGAACTACGGACGTAGGCCAGGCCGGCGTCGAGAGAGCCGTCGCGGTCGTCCATCCCATCCAGGAAATCGGAGTCGCCAGCATCGTAGCCGTCGAAACGCCACTCGGCGAAGCCATCCAGCGACCAGCTTTCGTCACCCAGGATCTGCACGCCCAGGCCGGTCTCGCGCACGAACACGCGGCCGATTTGCCAGGTGATGGTGGGGAAGACGTATACCTCGCTGTCCAGGCCCTTGTAGGGCTCGGTATTCGCGAGCAAGCCCACGCCCAGCGTGTTTCCGGTGTCGCGGCCGTCGATCACTTGCGCGCCAGCATACCCGGCGTACAGCGCTATCCAGAGAATCAGCAACTTGGCAACGAATGCGGTCGGGCGCATGGGGGGGCTCGCTTGGGGTTTTACCGAGAATACGCGAGCGAATACCGTTTGTCCCGGCCCTCGAATGAGGCAGCCAGCACATCAGCGGGTGTCAGCGGGCCTTTGATCATGTCCGGTCCGTGAAGGCATGCGTGCTAGCCTAAGAAAGCCTGAACTCCCCCCGGAATTGCCGCAAATGAGCGCCCCCCGCGAGGATGGCTTCGTCCATCTTGCCGACTACACGCCGCCTGCCTGGCAGGTTGTCCACGCCGAACTTGAGTTTGATATCGACCCGCGGCAAACGCTGGTCCGGGCGCGCCTGCAGCTGGTGCCCGATCCGGCGCAGCCCGGCGCGCCGCTGGTGCTCGATGGCGTGGCGCTGGACCTGCGCTTCATTGCGATCGATGGCGCTGCGCTGGACGCCGCCCGCTACCGCTACGACGGCCGCCACCTCCACATCGATGGCGTTACCGAGGCCTGCACATTGGACACGGAGGTGGCCATCCACCCGGCCGCCAACACGCGCCTGGAGGGGCTGTACGCCAGCGGCGCGCTGCTGCTGACGCAATGCGAAGCCGAAGGCTTCCGCCGCATCACCTTCTTCGCCGATCGCCCGGACGTGATGCCGCGTTGGCGCATCGTGCTGCGTGCGCCGCGTGATGCCTACCCGGTGCTGCTGGCCAACGGCAATCCAGTGGGCTCGCGCGTCCTGGATGACGGACGCCATGAGGCCACCTGGGAGAATCCGCACCCCACACCCGCCTACCTGTTCGCCATCGCGGCCGGGCCGCTGGAGCGCGTGACCCAGACGCTGGACACGTTCGAAGGCCGACGGGTGGAAATCAACGTCTGGGCCGAGGCCGGCGACGTGGCGCGCTGCCGCTACGCGCTGGGCGCCGTGGAGCGCGCGCTGCGCTGGGACGAGCAGCGCTTCGGTCGCGGCTACGACCTGGACGTGTTCAACGTGGTGGCGGCGCAGGACTTCACCATGGGTGCGATGGAAAACAAGGGCCTGAACATCTTCAACGCCCGCTACATCCTGGCCGACGAGGCCACCGCCACCGACGCCGACTTCATGGGCATCGAATCGGTGGTGGCGCACGAGTACCTGCACAACTGGTCGGGCAACCGGGTGACGCTGCGCGACTGGTTCCAGCTCTCGCTCAAGGAAGGCCTGACGGTGTTCCGCGACAGCGAGTTCAGCGCTGACCTGCATTCGCGCGCACTCAAGCGCATCGAGGCGGTGCGCCTGATGCGTGGCCGGCAGTTCGCCGAAGATGCCGGGGCGCTGGCACACGCCGTTCGCCCGGACCGCTACCGCGAGATAAGCAATTTCTACACGCTCACCATCTACGAAAAGGGCGCCGAAATCGTCCGGCTGCTGCATACCCTGCTGGGTGAAGCCATGTTCCGCGCCGGCATGGACCGCTACTTCGCCGACAACGATGGCCGGGCGGCCACGCTCGAGGATTTTTTGGCGGCGCATGCGGCCGTCAGCGGCCGCGATCTGGGCCAGTTCGCGCGTTGGTACGCGCAGGGTGGAACGCCGGAACTGCGCATCCAGGAGGACTTTGATGCGGTCACTGGCGACTACAGCCTCACGGTGGACCAGCACACGCCGGCGACGCCCGGCCAGGACGACAAGCGCCCGATGCTGGTGCCGCTGCGCTATGCGCTTTACGACGCCAGCGGGGTCGCCATCGCCGAGCCACCGCAGTGCGACGCAACGGTGCGCGCAGGCCTGGTGGAACTGGTGGCGGCGCGCCACGTGCTTCGCTGGCGCGGGCTGGGTGCGCGGCCACTGCCGGCGTTCAACCACGGTTTCGCGGCGCCGGTGAAGCTCGAGTTCGACTACAGCGCGGCCGACCTGGCGCGGCTGGCGCGCATCGAGCGCGACCCCTTCAACGGCTGGGACCTGGTGCAGCGCTTGGCCATGGCCGCGCTGCTGGGAGGCCCCGAGCGCGCCGCGGCCGCGTCGGCGCTCAGCGATGCGCTGGCCGATCTGCTGGAGGATGAATCGGCGGATCCGGCGTTCGTGGCCGAGTGCCTGGCGCTTCCGGATTTCGACACCTTGGCCGAAGCGGTGGACACCGTGGACGTGGAGGTCTTGGTAGGCGCGCGCGAGGCCTTGCTGGACCAGTTGGCCGAAGATCTGGTGCAGCGCCTGGAGCATCGCTATGCGGCGTTGGCCGACGCGGCCGGGCGGGGCCTTTCGGGACCGTCGATGGCCGCCCGTGCGCTGCGCAATGTCTGCCTGGCGTGGCTGACGCGGCTGGATCCGGCCGCGCGCATGGCGCAGCGGCAGTTCGACACCGCCTCGTCAATGACCGAGCGGCTGGCAGCGCTGCGCTGCCTGCTGCACTTCGACGCACCCGGCGCCGAGCCGGCGCTGAATGCGTTTCGCCAGCAGTTCGCGCAGGACCCCCTGGTCACCGATAAATGGATCAGCCTGGTAGCCACGCGCCCGCACCCGGAAACCCGCGATGCCGTGGCGGCGCTGCTGGCTTCGTCGTGGTGGAAGCCTGCCAATCCCAATCGCGTGCGTGCACTGCTGGGCGCGTTCGCGCGCAGCAACCCGCTGGGCTTTCATCGCCGCGATGGCGCCGGCTACGCGCTGCTGGCCGAACAGATCGCGGTGTTGGACGCCATCAATCCGCAGGTGGCGGCGCGCCTGTTGGGCGCGTTCGAGAGCTGGCGTCGGCTGGCGGCGCCGCAGCGCGGCTTGGCGCAGTCCACGCTGGCCAACATGGAGGCAGCGCGACTGTCCCCCGATTGCCGCGACTTGCTGCAGCGCCTCAGGGCGCCATGAGCCGCACTCAGGCCTTGGATTTGCGCTGGCCCATCATGCTGGTCAGCACCGAACCGACGACTACGGCCACCGCACCGGCGTAGCCCAGCGCAGTGACTTGCTCGGGTGCAATGCTGGCCGGCCACACCGCATGCACCCCCGCCACCGCGCCCAGGCACAGCAGCGGCGTGGTGGCCAGAACGGCCGACACCCGCGACGCCTCCCAGTGCACCAGCGCTTCGGAGAAAGCGCCGTAGGCCACCAGGGTATTGAGGGCGCAGAACAACAGCAGCGCCCAGTGCAGGCCGTCGAGCTGAAGTAAAACGGCTGGCTTGGCCAGGGGCATCAGCACCACGCTGGCCACGACGCACACGAACAGGAGGATGGCGGGTGAGGACAGCCGCAGCAGCAGCTGCTTTAGCATTAGCGCATAGGCCGCCCACACCACCGCGCCCACCACCACCAGCGCCGAGCCCCACAGGTAGTCCGGCCCGCGCGCGCCCAGTTGGTCCTTGAAGAACAGGCCCAGGCCGCCAGCAATAACCACCAGCCCCGCCCACTGCCAGCCGTTGAAGCGCTCGTGGAAAATGAAGATGCCGCCCAAGGCCATCAGCAGCGGCGCCAGTTGGATCAGCAGTTGGGCATTGGCAGGCGAGGTGTACTGCACGCCCAGCAGGTACAGCAGGTAGTTGCCGATCAGGCACACGGCCGCCGCCGACAGCAGCCACCACCGGCGTCGATCGAGCGTGGCGAACCCGCCTAGGCCGCCACGCGCGCCCAGCCAAGCCAGCAGCACGCCCGCGGCCAGCAGGAAGCGGAACCAGGTGAGGGTGTAGGCATCCACCTGTTCCAGCGTGAGCTTGAGCGCCACCGGCAGCGTGGCCCAGCAGGCGGCGGTGACCCAGGCCAGCGCCAAGCCCCGTTTCCAGCGGCCAGAGGCCTGGTGCAGCGGCATGGTGGGTCCAGGCGCGTAGAGTGAAGGGCGCGAACATTAACACGCGCCTCGCGACGGCCAGGGTTAAGCACGGATTCACCGCCCTGCGTCGAGACTGGCGCCGATATCCCGGGGAATCACCATGACGCGCCGTCTAGTCCTGCTTGCTACGCTTTTGATGGTTGGTCTGTCGGGCTGCGTGACCTACACCGACAGCTACTACCGGCAGAGCCAATACCGGGACGGCGGCTACTACTATCCGGCGCAGGACGGCTACGGTGATTACTACCAGGGCCGGCAGCCGCAGACCAATTACTACTACGACTCCTACACTCCGTTCTGGGGCCTGTCGCGCTATTCCTGCGCCGGCTACTACAGCTGCTCGCCGTTCTGGAACGGCTACTACGGCCGGCCGTACTCGGGCTGGAACGTCTCGTTCGGCAGCCACTTCAACTATGGCTACTGGGGTTGGTACGGCAACCAATGGTCGCCTTGGGCAGGCCCGGGTTACTACGGTCATCGCCCGCATCGTCCGCATCCGCGCCAGCCGCCTCCGGGCACCGCGCCGGGCTACCGCGATCCGTACGTAGTGGACAACGTGGCGCCGGTCTTCCGCGGCCCGAATAACGGCTCGCCGCGGCCCATGCCGATCGGCGTCGAACCCATCGGGTTTGGCCCTGGCTACGGCCCTGACGGCAGCGGCGATGGCACCCGGCCCGAGCCCATCGGCGGCACGGCTGTCGCGCCCGTGCGGCGCGCGGATTTCCGCTCCGGCGGCAAACCGCCGGCGCAGCGTATTGATGAGGAAGAGGCGCGGCGCATGCCGCGCGCGAGCTTCGGCAAAGATCCGAATGGCCCCTTGCCCGATCCTGGCTTCGAGCCGGCCTATGATGCCCAGCGCGAAGTGTCGCAAGAAGGCTATCGCCCGATGCCGCCGCGTGAAGCCCCCTATCGGCCCGATCCTCGCGAGTACGCCCAGCCCGAGCCGCGCGAGGCGTATCGCGAAGAGGCAAGGCGCGACGACTTTCGCCAAACCGCGCCGCGCGAAGACTATCGGCAGTTTGAGCCGCAGGAAGACTACGGCCAGCCCGCGCCGCGGGAGGAGTACCGCGAGGTGGAGCGCTACGAGCCGCGCGAAGTGGAGCGCTATGAGCCCGAGCCGCGCTTCGAACGTCCGGAGCCGCAGGAAATGAGCGGCCCGTCACAGAATGAAACGAGCAGCGACGAACAGTAGGAAAACAGCCTGATTAGTCGTTGCACCGTCACGATCACCGGCGCATCCTGTGGCCGCTGACTGACTCAGCGCGTCGCATTGTGACGCACGCGCATGCCCCCGCATCGCTTGTTCGGCGTCCGGCACCAGGTCCCCTGGATTCCCCCTGTTCCAAGACCCGCCGGGCGCCGACTTTTCATTTCCCGCTGCGCGCTTCGCGCGGCCAAAAAACGCCAAAAAAAAGGGTCGGGAACTCCCTTGCAGGAGTTCCCGACCCTGGCATCCCTACCGCGCGCCTGACCAGCCCCTGTTCAGTCTGGTCGACGCCCCCCGGCGTTGGCCGCGGTAGGTGCCATGGGCATCAAGCAGGAAGCGTGCCAAGGCGGACGCGTGCGGCTCGCAGCCGGGCGCGGGATAATCCGCCCCTAGCGGCGAACAGGAACGGCGTCACATGTTGAGTCCCGAAGTCATCGTGATCGGCGGCGGCCACGCCGGCACCGAGGCGGCCTTGGCCAGCGCGCGCGCCGGCGTGCGCACGCTGCTGCTCACCCACAGCATCGAAACCGTGGGCCAGATGAGCTGCAATCCGGCCATCGGCGGCATCGGCAAGGGCCACCTGGTGCGCGAGATCGACGCGTTGGGCGGCGCCATGGCGCGCGCTGCGGACACCGCCGGCATCCAATGGCGCACGCTCAACGCCAGCAAAGGCCCGGCGGTGCGCGCCACCCGCGCCCAGGCCGACCGCGCGCTGTACAAGGCCGCCATCCGGCGCCTAGTGGAAGCGCAGCCCAACCTGCAGCTGTTCCAGCAGGCGGTGGACGACCTGATCATCGAAGACCACCGCGTGGTCGGCGTGATCACGCAAAGTGGCCTGCGCATCCGCGCCGGCGCGGTAGTGCTCACCGCCGGCACCTTTCTGGCCGGCCGCATCCACGTAGGCCTGAACAATTTCGCCGGCGGCCGAGCCGGCGATCCGCCCGCCACGGCGCTGGCGGAGCGCCTGCGCGAGCGCGCCCTGGGCGTGGCCCGACTCAAGCCGATACAGTCATTGTATCGGATTACCCATCTGAATGGAGCAAGAGTCGCCGCTCGCGATCGCGGCCGCTCTGTCTTACGGTACGGGGGTCATCGCCCGGTGCTTCACGACGA
>JANNQY010000047.1:0-9026 GCA_031400995.1 Lysobacteraceae bacterium | reverse complement strand
GTGGGCATCCGCGACCTGATGGGCGTGGCCTGGCTGATCAAGCGCAGCAAGCTCACCGCCGTGCGCGAACTGGAGTGATGGCATGAACGAGCTGATTGTCTGGCTGGAATGGACCGGCCTGCACGTGACGCCCTGGAAGCTGATCGGCTACACCGGCGCCCTGATGTTCGGCGGCCGCTGGCTGATCCAGTTCATCGCCTCCAAGCGGGCCGGCAAGCCGGTGATCCCGAGAGTGTTCTGGTACATGAGCCTGGTGGGCAGCGCCATGACCCTGAGCTACTTCCTGTTCTCGGCCAAGCAGGACTCGGTGGGCGTGCTGCAAAACCTCTTCCCCAGCTTCACCGCTGGCTACAGCCTGTACTTGGACATCAAGCACCGCGGCTGGCAGCGCGACCGCGCCCAGCATTGAGCCCACAGAGCCCAGGCTGGGGGTAAGTCCTTGCACGGAAAGGGGAAGGTGGGCATAATGCTTGGCTCGCTCCGCACCTTGCCCCACGGCCCCGGCCCCGGAAGTGCGATTCCGGCCCTTGGCGGAGCGTCTGATACATCCCGAATCGCATGCGCCTGCCGGCCCACAAGGCCAGCCGCGAGGGGCCGTCGCCATCCGGGCTATGGGTGGCAAGTCCCGACCCAGGAGTTGATCATGAGCCGAGTTTGCCAAGTTACCGGCAAGAAAGTGATGACGGGTAACAACGTCTCCCACGCCAACAACAAGACCCGCCGCCGTTTCCTTCCCAACCTGCACGAGCGCCGCTTCTGGGTAGCCTCGGAGAACCGTTGGGTGAAGCTGCGTGTTTCCGCCAACGCGATGCGCACCATCGACAAGAACGGCATTGATGTCGTGCTTGCCGAACTCCGCGCCCGCGGCGAAAAGATCTGAGGAGGACTGAACCATGGCATCCAAGCGCGACAAGATCCGCCTGACGTCTTCTGCCGGCACCGGTCATTTCTACACGACCGACAAGAACAAGAAGACCACCCCGGCCAAGATGGAGATCAAGAAGTACGATCCCGTCGTCCGTAAGCACGTGATGTACAAGGAAGGCAAGATCAAGTAATCCGCAAAGCGGATTACCGTAGGAGGGACTTCAGTCCCGATTGGTTTTTGGCCCTAAGGCATCGGGACTGAAGTCCCTCCTACAAGATCAAAAAAACCCGCCCTGGTGGCGGGTTTTTTTGTGCGCGGATCTGGCGCAAGATCGGCACTTCGGTTCACGCCTTCGAGGAACGCCCATGAAAGCTGCCCTTGCTACCGCGTTCCTGCTGCTGGCCGCATGCGGCGCGAGTCCGCCCGACGCCGGCGCGCCTCCCGCGGCAACGCCCCCGGCCTCACCGCCAGCGTCGGCGGCCCCCACCGCCGCCGCATCGCCCCTGCCCCCCAGCGCCGTCGGCAGCTGCAGTTCGCCCGCCATTGGCTTTTGCACCGACTTCACCGGGCCCGACCACACCGCAGCCGTGGTCAAAGCCGACTGCAGCATTCCCGGCCAGGTCTATTCGGAGTTCGGCTGCCCGGTGGAGGGACGCGCCGGCAGCTGCCTGAACTACCCGGGCAAAGGCATCGAGATCCTGATGCGCTATTCGCACACTTTCCCGGGCGGCGCGGCCGCGGCAAAAGCGCAGTGCGACGAGATGCTCAAGGGCGTTTGGACGGCCGGGTAGCGGCCCAGGCAGGCTTGGCCTGCTCTTCGCCCAAGGGCGCGCCCGATACGCGCAGTCCAGCCCAAGCGTATCCTGCCCCCAGCGCATCGCCCGGCGCGGCCGGTGCGTCTTCGCCCTGCCGCGCCCATCCTCCAACGGGGCGGATGCTGCCCAGGGAGCGCGCCATGCGCCACTTCACTCGATCACTTGCTCCGTTGTTCCTCGGCTTGGCGCTCGCCCTGCCCGCCATCGCCGCCGACGATCCCCTGCCCGCCAGTTCCTTCGCCCACACCTTTGGCCGCTATGCGCCAGACGGCGACTGCAAGCGTGAACCGCGAATCGCAGTGGCCGCCAGCGGCCTGGAAATAACCGTGAATGGCAGCACCGAGAAAATCACCCAGCCCGACGTGGCCTGGGCCTATGGCGGCAACTTCTACGAAGGCAGCAGCCGCTGGCTGTTTCCGTACAGCGGCGACGATCGCCCGGTGCTGATGTCGTTGGACGCCGATGAGAAAACCGGCGTGATGCACATCGATCCCCATGACCGCGGCTCCGCGGGCGTACCCGCACTTTCGGCGCGGCACCAGGCGCTGGTGGACGGCTCCCCCTATCTGCGCTGCGGGCCCGGCGCCTAGCCAAAGCCTGCGTCAGCGCACCTTCGCCGAGTGGGGCGCACGCTCCCGGGTCAGCCGCGCCCGCGCTTCGGCCCGCAGCAGCGTGCGCAGCAGCGGCGGGAACGGGGAATGCGAGCCGCAGTGGCGCAGCAGCAGGGCGTCGTCCTGGGCTTCGCCAAGCGCGGCGGCCTCTTCGGCGGTCACCTTGTCGTCGGGGCGAAGGTCGGGCTGCAGCGTCGCCAGCAGATGATCCTGCTGGCGCAAGCGGCGCAGGCGGCGGCGGATCGCATGCCAGTTCGCGTCGTCGCCCGGATCGCGGGCGGCGCGGCGGCGGGCCTTGGCCAGGCGTTCCTCGCTGCGCGCGACCGCTTTGGCAACGGCGCCGGGCTTCACGTCGGTCCAGTCCAGCAGCTCGAGCCGGGTGGCCATGGCCTGCAGGCGGTCGCGGCGGCGCTGGAAGTCGGGGTCGCGGACAAGGGCGCGCGCCAGGCAGTCGTCGCGGCGCTGGCGTGCACGCTCCACCAGTTCCGGCAATGCGGATGCCAACGCGTCCGGCTCGCTGGCCCGCAGCCGCTGCAGCCCCTCGATCAGGGCCTGCGCGTCGCGCAACGGCGACAGCCCGCGGCAAAGCTGGCCCAAGTCTTCGTAGAGGCGCCGGCCTTCGCCCCCCAGCGCTTTGTGGCCCAGGGCGAGCGCGGCGCGCGTCCGTCGCAGGCGCTTGCGAGCCTGGTGCACGCCGTCGTGGCGCTTCTCGCCAGGCTTGGCCAGCAGCACCTGGGCTTGCGCCAGCTCGGCCAGGGCGAAGGCCTTGAGCCTCACACCCAGCGGCGCCATCGGCGACAACGGCGCCTGCCGTGCTGCCGCCGAGACAGGCTCGGGGGCGGGAGTACGGGCGCTGCGCATGGCCATGGGGGGCTGTCCCGCAAGTAGCAGGGGGCCCAGCCTACACCTGCGGGCGCAGGCAACGTTGACCAGGGTCAAGCCAGCGCCGGAACCGAGAAAAGGCCGGGGCCGCCTGCTTTACGTACCGGTGTCGGGCAGCCGCTGCTGCGCGTGCCCGCGCTCGGGGGGCCCAAACAACTGCCCCAGCCGCGAGCGCAGCGACTGCGGCGCGGCGGCATCCCGGAACAGGTCGCGCCACTCGTGGAAACTCAGCGTGATCGGGTTATGGCTGCGCACTGGCTTCACTATCCCGTACTCGCAGGGCACCGCCGGATCTTCTTCGACGAAGCTGCCGAACAGCTTGTCCCACACGATCAGCACGCCGGCATAGTTGCGGTCGATGTACTCGGGATTGCGCGCGTGGTGTACGCGGTGGTGCGAGGGTGTGTTGAACACTTTTTCCAGCCAGCCCAGCCGGCCCACCGCCTGGGTGTGCACGAAGAACTGAAAGCCCAGGTTGATCGCCACCACCGCCACGATGTGCGGCGGCGAAAACCCCAGCCAGGCCAGCGGCAGCCAGAACACCCACATGCCGGACACCGGATACGTGAGGCTCTGCCGGAACGCGGTGGAGAAGTTGAGCCGCTCCGAGGAGTGATGCACCACGTGCGAAGCCCACATCCAGCGCACGCGGTGGTGCGCCCGGTGGAAGAAGTAGTAGAAGAAATCCTGGGCCACGAACAGCAGCGCGATGGTCCACCACGCGGTGGGAAGGTCGAACACGCGGTACTGGTAAACCCACCAGTAAATCCCGATCACCGCCAGCCAGGCCAGCGCATCCGCCGCCTGGTGCATCAGCGCCAAAATGGCATTGCCCAGCGTGTCGCGCAGGCTGTAGATGGCTGGGTTGCGCCGCCGGAAATACCACGCTTCCCAGGCGACCACGCCCACGAACACCGGCGCCATCGCCAGCAGGATCCACTCGCCCATCAGGCCTCGCCCGCCCGGGCGTGGCTCGGCGGCGGGGCCGTGGCGATGGCGGAAACGGCCGGCCGCT
Source organism: Lysobacteraceae bacterium (assembly GCA_031400995.1). Classification (GTDB taxonomy): domain Bacteria; phylum Pseudomonadota; class Gammaproteobacteria; order Xanthomonadales; family Xanthomonadaceae; genus Arenimonas. The sequence goes on along the minus strand of JANNQY010000047.1, from coordinate 4,835 downwards.
TAGAACCGAAACGTATAGCCGACCACCGGACCGTTGAAGGTCAGGGTGATGCTGCTGTTGAGCGCCCTGAGTTCGGTGTCGAAGTAGCGATAGCCGAACGACCATTCGCCGTTGCCGGTCTGGCGGTACAGCGTAGCGACGGCGTTGTAGCTTCCCTCGGTGTCGCCCCAGCTGCCGTCGGCGCGCAGGGAGTAGCCCCACTTTTCGCTGAAATCGCTGCGATAGCGCAGGCCGAGCATGAAGTCGGAGTAGGAGCGGTCGGCCTCCAGGGTCCGGGTGAGGTAGATCGGATCAATGGGGTCGATCTCAATCTTGAGGTCCACGTCGAGGTAGCGAAGGCCGGCAAAGACCTCCACGCCGCGATAGCGTTCCTGGCCCGGCGACCAGACCATCGCCATCTCGTAAATGGTCGAATCGAGGTCGGAGGCGGTGGACGTGCGCGGGTGCTGGTTGTCGTCGGACAGGGACAGGAACAGCAGGTCGGCGAACACGCCGAAGTTCTCGCCCTGGCCCTCGGCACGGCCAAGGAACGCCCCGTCGATCTTGTCGATGATGTCCGCGAACTCGGTGTCGTTGCCCACCGGCGGCGCGTCCTCGCGCAGGTCACTGCTGATCGAAGGTGCCCAGAAATACGGCGTCAGCTGCCAGTCCCAGCCGGTGGATTCCTGGGCTGCCGCGGGGGCCAACGGCAACATCAGCAGGAGGGTGGCGGCGATCTTCGTCACGTGGTTCATGGCTGTCCTCGCGTGGTTGGGCATGACGGTGGGGTCTCGATCATACTGAAGAACCGGCTATTTCCGCGCAAGTGGACTTAGGTGCCATTCGGCTTGGGCGCCAGCGTGCGCGCCATGTTCTTCAGGCAGCGGTGCATCGCGCGGGCCATGAACAGCCGCAGCACCAGCGCCACGATCGGCCACAGCCAGGGCCGGGTGAGTTCGAAGGAGTAGTCCCAGAACACGCGCGAACCCGACTCGTGCGCGCTGAACAACCAGGTGGCCTCGCCGCGGCGCACGCCCCAGCCAAACGGCGGGCGGAACCCCGTCAGCGTGTAGGCATGCAGCACCGGCGGGTCGTAGGCGGTGATGGTTTCCATCAGCACCGCGCCGTCGGCGTTGTGGATGCTGCGGGTGCTGCCAACCGCCAGCGGGCCATGCAGCAGGATGCCGCGCACGGCGGGGATGGGTCCGAAACCGGAGAAAAAAGCCGGGAACCGGTCCGGATCCACCGCCATCGCGAACGCCACTTCAGGCCGGCAGGGCAGGGTGCGTTCGGCGCGGCAGGTGGCGTGCATGCGGCAATTCTCGCCAGTGCCGGGGCAGGTGTCTAGCGCGGCTGGCGTTCGCGCACCAGGCTGTCCACCACGCCCGGGTCCGCGAGCGTGGAGATGTCGCCCAGCGCCTCGTGCGCCACGCCCTCGGGCCCGGCTTCGGCGATCTTGCGCAGGATGCGCCGCATGATCTTGCCGCTGCGGGTCTTGGGCAAGCCGGGCGCCCACTGCAGCCAGTCGGGCGCGGCGATGGCGCCGATGTCCTGGCGCACGTGCGCCACCAGCTCCTTTCGCAGCGCTTCGGTGGGCTCGATGCCCGCCCTCAGCGTCACGTAGGCATAGATGCCCTGGCCCTTGATGTCGTGCGGCGCGCCCACCACCGCGGCCTCGGCCACCGCCGGGTGGCCCACCAGTGCGCTCTCCACTTCGGCCGTGCCCATGCGGTGGCCCGAGACGTTGATCACGTCATCCACGCGGCCGGTGATCCAGTAGTAACCGTCGGCATCGCGGCGGCAGCCGTCGCCGGTGAAGTACATGCCCGGATAGGCGCGGAAGTAAGTGTCGATATAGCGGGCATGGTCGCCGTACACAGTGCGCATCTGGCCAGGCCAGGAGTCGAGCAGCACCAGGTTGCCTTCGGCGGCGCCTTCCAGCACTTCGCCGTGCGCGTTCACCAGCGCCGGACGCACGCCGAAGAACGGCAGCGTCGCCGAACCCGGCTTGGTCGGCACGGCGCCGGGCAGCGGCGAGATCAGGATGCCGCCGGTTTCGGTCTGCCACCAAGTGTCCACGATCGGGCAGCGGCCTTCGCCCACCACGCGGTGGTACCACTCCCAAGCCTCGGGATTGATGGGTTCGCCCACCGTGCCCAGCAGCCGCAGGCTGGCGCGCGAACTGCGCTGCACCGGCGCATCACCTTCGCGCATCAGCGCGCGGATGGCGGTTGGCGCGGTGTAGAAAATGGTGACTTGGTGCTTGTCCACGGCCTGCCAGAAGCGCCCGAAATCCGGATAGCTGGGCACGCCTTCGAACATGACGGTGGTGGCGCCATTCGCCAGCGGCCCGTACACCACGTAGCTGTGGCCGGTGACCCAGCCCACGTCGGCGGTGCACCAGAACACGTCATCTTGCTTGAGGTCGAACACGCACTCATGCGTGTAGCTGGCCCAGGTGAGGTAGCCCCCCGTGGTGTGCAGCACGCCCTTGGGCTGGCCGGTGCTGCCGGAGGTGTAGAGGATGAACAGCGGGTCCTCGGCATCCATCGGCTGGGCCGCATGCGTTGGCGGCTGCGAATCCACCACGGCGTCATACCAGCGGTCGCGCGGCATCTGCATGGGCACGCCGGCGGCGGTGTGGCGCACCACCAGCACGGTTTCCACTGAACTGGTGCCCGGCTTTCGCAAGGCTTCGTCCACGTTGGCCTTGAGTGGGATAGCCTTGCCGCCGCGCAGGCCTTCGTTGGCGGTGATCACCAGCTTGCTGGCGCAGTCGGCGATGCGGTTGGCGATGGAATCGGGCGAGAAACCGCCGAACACCACCGAGTGGATGGCGCCGATGCGCGCGCAGGCCAGCATGGCCACCGCGGCTTCCGGAATCATCGGCAGGTAAATGGTGATGCGGTCGCCCTTCACCACGCCCAGCGCGGTAAGCGCGTTGGCCAGCCGGCAGACCATGGCGTGCAGTTCGCGGTAGCTGATGCGGCGCGACGGCGTGGCCGGATCGTCGGCCTCCCAGACGATGGCGGTCTTGTCGCCGCGCTCGGCCAGGTGGCGGTCCAGGCAGTTCACGCTGGCGTTGAGCTGGCCGTCGGCGTACCAGCGCACGTGGAAGTCTTCGGCGTGGAAGCTGGTGTCCTTCACCCGGGTGTAGGGCCGCGACCAGTCCAGGCGCTGGCCAACCTGGCCCCAAAACGTCTCGGGGTCGCGCAGGGACTCGGCGTAGAGCCGCGCGTAGTCGGCCGGCTTGATCGCTGCGGATTGTTCGAACTCGGCGGGGATGGGGTGGATGCGGTCTGCCATGGGGTTTCCTGACTTAGACTATTTGGCAAATCTACTCTTTCGAGAGCCTCCGCATGGACACCTCGCCCGATTCGGTCGCCATCCACTGCACGGCCTGCGCCGACTGGAACCGGGAACGCGCGCCATTCCGGCTGCACGGCAGCAGCTATTACGTGGGCGTGGAGGGCCTTAGCGTGGTGGCCATCGACACGGGGGCCGGCCTGGTCCTGATCGACGCCGGGCTGCCGCAGTCGGTGCCAGTGATCGAGCGCAACCTGGCGACGCTGGGCTTTTCGCTGGGCGACGTGCGCTATGTGCTGAACTCGCATGCGCACTTCGACCACGCCGGCGGCATCGCCGCCATCGCGCGCCGCACCGGGGCCACCGTGGTGGCCAGCGCGCTCGGTGCCAAGGCGCTGCAGTCGGGCGCGGCGCTGGCCAAGGACCCGCAGCACGGCTACGGCGACGCGATGAATTTCCCGCCGGTCGCCGCGCCGGTGAAGGTGCTGGGCGACGGCGAAACGCTGACGCTGGGCACGGTGACCCTGCGGATGATCGCCACGCCGGGGCATACGCCGGGTGGTTCGAGCTGGGCTTGGCGCAGCTGCGAGGACGACGACTGCCGGCAGCTGGTGTTCGCCGACAGCCTCAATCCGGTCTCGGCGCCAGGCTTCCGCTACGGCGCCGAGGACGGCGCGCGCATGCGCGAGTTCCGCGCCAGCGTGGACGGGGTGGCGGCGCTGGATTGCGACCTGATGGTCTCGGCGCATCCGTCGCAATCGCAGCTGTTCGAGCGCGAGGCGGCGGGGCAGCTGCTGCAGCCAGGCGCCTGCGCGGCCTACGCGCGCGATGCCGACGGGCGCCTGGACGCCCGGCTTCGGGAAGAGGCCGCGGGCAAGCCCTAGCCGGGCGCGGCCCTCACCAGTCGGTGGGCCGGTAGTCCTTGAGGAATTGCCCCCAGACGTGCCGGCCGGTGTTGAAGCCGTCGATGATCGGATCAACGATGCGGGCGGCGCCGTCCACGATGTCCAGCGGCGGGTGGAAGCGCTCTTCCAGGGTCTTGCGCGCCGCGATCTCCACCGGGTCTTCGTCGGTGATCCAGCCGGTGTCCACGGCGTTCATGTGGATGCCGTCGCCCTGGTAATCGGCCGCCGAGGTGCGCGTCATCATGTTCAGCGCGGCCTTGGCCATGTTGGTGTGCGGATGCCGGGTGGTCTTGAAGTTGCGGTAGAACTGCCCTTCCATGGCCGAGACGTTGACGATGTGCTTGTCGCGTTCGGGCGTGCGCAGCATCAGCGGCTTCAGCCGTGCGTTGAGGATGAAGGGGGCGATCGCGTTCACGAGCTGCACCTCGAGGAGCTCGACCGCCGGCACCTCGGCGAGCAGCATGCGCCACGAGTTGCGCTCGCGGAGATCGATCTGCTGCTGATCCTGATCCAGGCAGCCCTCCGGGAAGAGCGCCTGTTGGGCGGCGATCTCCTCGGGGAGAAGGCGGAGCTGCGACAGGGCGGCGGCGTGGGTGAGACCGACGACGTCCGAGACTTGGCCGTCGATCGCGGGCAACCCCGCCC
>JANNQY010000046.1:0-28567 GCA_031400995.1 Lysobacteraceae bacterium | reverse complement strand
CATGGACCTGGCGCCAATGATCCTGATCTGCACGCCGATCTTCCTGCCCGTGGCCAAGGCCTACGGCATCGACCCGATCCACTTCGGCGTGGTGTTGATCCTGGCCGGCGGCATCGGCCTGGTGACGCCGCCGGTGGGCTCGGTGCTGTTCGTGGGCACCGCCATCGGCCAGATCAGCGTGGGCCAGGCCTTGCGCACCATCTGGCCGTTCTGGTTGGCGGCGCTGGTGGTGCTGGGCCTGGTGGCGTTCGTGCCAGAGCTGTCGCTGGCGCTGCCGGCGGCACTGAAGTAGGCCGGGGGCGCGGGTAGAATCCTTGGCTATGACCGACACCAAACCCCGGGCCGCCGCCAGCCTGCCGTCCGCCGCGCCGCCCGTCGTGCGCGGCAGCGGCGCCAACGGCAAGAACACCATCAACGACGTGGCGCGCCTGGCCGGCGTGTCCAAGAAAACCGTATCGCGAGTCATCAACGATTCGCCGCTGGTGCGGCCCGACACCCGCGAAAAGGTCCTGGCGCTGATGCAGTCGCTGGGCTATTCGCCCGACCCGCAGGCGCGTGGGTTGGCGTTCCGGCGCTCCTTCCTCATCGGCCTGGTGTTCGACAACCCCACCGCGCAATACATCGTCAACTTGCAGTACGGCGCACTGGACGCGCTGCGTGATTCGGGCTTCGAGCTGGTGGTGCACCCCTGCGACTCCAAGAGCGAGGGCTACATCGCCGGCGTCCAGCGCTTCGCGCAGCAGCAGAAGCTCTACGGCGTCATCCTGATCCCGCGCGTCTCGGAGGACCAGGCGCTGGCCGATGCCCTGAAGGAAATCGGCTGTCGCTACGTGCGCATCGCCTCGGTGGCGATGGACGAACCGGGCAACATGGTGCTCACCCACGACCGCCAGGCCGGCGCCGAAGCCGCCAACTACCTCGAGTCGCTGGGCCATCGGCGGATCGCGCTGATCACCGGCCCCAAGCGCTACCGCTCCTCGATCGAGCGCGGCGGCGGCTTCACTGAAGGCTTGGCCAAACGCGGCGTCGCGCTGGCTCCGGAGCTCGTCTACGAAGGCGGCTACACGTTTGAGTCGGGCGTGGCGGGCGCCGAATCGCTGCTGGCGCGCCACCCGCGCCCCACCGCCATCTTCGCCTGCAACGACGAAATGGCGGCCGGCGTATACAAGGCCGCGCTGCGCATGGGTCTGTCCATTCCCGGCGATTTGTCGGTGGTGGGCTACGACGACAGCCCGCTGGCATCGCAGCTGTGGCCGGCACTCACCACCATCCGCCTGCCGGTGCGCGACCTGGGCCGCCAAGCCGCGGCGATGCTGCTGGCCGAGAACTGGCCGCGTGCGCCGCAGGCGCCGGCCGGCATTTCCATCTCGCCGCACCTGGTGGTGCGCGACTCCTGCCAGCCGCCGCAAGCCTAATTTCGAAACTGCGTTCCCCGTCCGATTGATCCGTCCATGACACCGGTAGTAAAGCCGCTACTCGCCCCGCTCCAGGAGACATCCATGTTTGCCAAGACTTTCCACGCCACCCACCCCGACATGATGGCCGGCGCCAGCAACGACCAGCTACGCGACCGCTACCTGATCAGCGGCCTGTTCCGCACCGACCAGGTGGTGCTGAACTATTCGCACAACGAGCGCTTCGTCATCGGCGGCGCGGCGCCGGTGGGCCATGCGGTGAGCCTGCCCGCGCAAACCACGCCCGCCTCCGCCGCTGGGCAGCCCTTCCTGGCGCGGCGCGAGCTGGGCGTGGTGAACGTGGGCGCTGGCCCGGGCACCGTCACCGTGGACGGCAGCGTGTTCGCACTCAAGCCGCGCGACGGCCTGTACGTGCCGATGGGCAGCGCGGAAGTAGCGTTCGCCTCCGACGACGCCGGCAACCCCGCCAAGTTCTACCTTGCGTCAACGCCCGCGCACGCGCGCCACGCCGTCAAGCACATCTCGATAGACCAGGCGGTGCCGCTGGAGCGCGGCGCGCTGGAGACCTCCAACCAGCGCACCATCTACCAGTACATCGTGCCGGCCACCTGCACCAGCTGCCAGTTGCTGCTGGGCCTGACCGTGCTCAAGCCCGGCAGCGTCTGGAACACCATGCCGCCGCACCTGCACGACCGCCGCTCCGAGGTCTATTTCTACTTCGAGCTTGACGACCAGCGGGTAATGCACTTCATGGGCGATCCGGCCGACATGCGCCACCTGGTCATCGCCAACGACGAAGCCGTGGTGTCGCCGCCGTGGTCCATCCACATGGGCTCGGGCACCAAGAACTATTGCTTCATCTGGGCGATGGGCGGCGAGAACCTCGACTACACCGACATGAACCAGCTCGATATCTGCCAGCTCAAGTGAGGACGGACATGGCCACGAATTTTTTCAACCTGGAAGGAAAAGTGGCGCTGGTCACCGGGGCCAATACCGGCTTGGGGCAGGGCATCGCGGTGGCGCTGGCGCAGGCTGGCGCCAATATCGCTGCGGCAGGCATCGTCGCCGCCGATGAAACGCAGGCTTTGGTGACGGCGCTGGGGCGGCGCTTCATCAACATCGAGGCCAACCTGATCAGCATCGAGCCGGTAGGGCGCATCGTCGAAGAAACGCTGGCGGGGCTGGGCGGGCTGGACATCCTGGTGAACAACGCCGGCCTGATCCGGCGCGCCGACGCGGTGGATTTCAGCGAGAAGGACTGGGACGACGTAATGAACGTCAACCTCAAGTCGGCGTTCTTCATGTCGCAGGTGGCCGGCCGGCACTTCATCGCGCAGGGCCGCGGCAAGATCATCAACATCGCCTCCATGCTGTCGTTCCAGGGCGGCGTGCGGGTGCCGTCCTACACGGCCAGCAAATCCGGCATCGCCGGCATCACCCGGCTGCTGGCCAACGAGTGGGCGGCCAAGGGCGTGAACATCAACGCCATCGCGCCGGGCTACATGGCCACCGACAACACCTCGCAGCTGCGCGCCGATGCCGCGCGCAACCAGTCCATCCTGGAGCGCATCCCCGCCAACCGCTGGGGTGAGCCGGCCGACCTGGGCGGCACGGCGGTGTTCCTGGCGTCCTCAGCGTCGGACTATGTAAATGGTGCGGTGATCCCCGTGGACGGCGGCTGGCTGGCGCGCTGATCCAGTCCGCAGGCGCAGCCGAGGACGGGACAGCGTAGGCTCTGGCGCAACTGGCCTGAGGCCGTGCGGAGCCATCATGGTGCTGGGCGAATTCTGGCTGCAGTTCAAGCCGTGGCTGCTGGGCGCTTGGGTCGTCTACCTTGCGGTGCTGTCGATTTGGATCGTGCTACAGAAGCGCGAGCCGATCGCCACCCTCAGCTGGCTGCTGTCGCTGGCCCTGCTGCCGGTGGTGGGTTTGGTGATCTACCACTTCCTGGGGCCACAGCGCATCGTGCGCCACCGGCGCCGGCGCAGCAGCGCGCGCGCGGCGCTGCGCGACAAGCTGCCCCCCGGCCTGGTGGCCAGCGATGAGTGCACCACGCTGGCCCGGCTGGGCCAATCGAGCACCGACAATGCGCCGTCCACGGCGCGGCGGGTGCAGCTGCTGGTGGGCGGCGGCGCCAAGTTCAAGGCACTGCTCGTTGCGATAGGCGGCGCCCGCCAGCACGTGCACTTGGCGTACTACATCTTCGAAGCCGACGTTACCGGCAGCGCCGTGCGTGATGCGCTGGTAGCGGCGGCGGCACGCGGCGTGCGGGTGCGACTGCTGCTTGACGGCATCGGGTGCGCCAAATTGCCGGCGCCGTTTCTAGCGACGCTTGCTGACGCCGGGGTGGAGCTTGCGTGGTTCCACCCGGTGCGCCTGCGTTGGCTGTGGCTGCCGCGGATGAACCTGCGCAACCATCGCAAGCTGGTGGTGGTGGACGGGCGTGTGGCGTTCACCGGCGGCATCAACATCACCGACGACGAGAACGACAGCATCAATCCCCAGGCTTATCAGGATCTGCACCTGCAGTTGGAGGGCGCGGTGGTGCGCTGGCTGCAGCTGGCGTTCGTGGAGGACTGGCTTTACGTCACTCAGACCGTCTTGGACGACGTGACCCTGTGGCCTGATGCGCCAGCGGGCGAAGTCTTGGCACAGGTGCTGCCAGCCGGGCCGGATTCCCCGTGGGAGGCCATCCATCGGGTGCAGGTGGAGGCCATACACCAGGCAAACCAACGGGTATGGCTGGTGACTCCGTATTTCGTCCCCGGCGAAGCCGCACGCATGGCGCTCACGTCGGCGGCGCTGCGCCGGCTAGACGTGCGGTTGATGGTGCCGGTGCGCAGCGATTCGCGCATCACCAGCGCGGCCGCGCGTTCGTACTACGACGAGCTGCTGGCGGCGGGCGTGCGGGTATTCGAGTACGGCCCGCGCATGCTGCACAGCAAGGTCCTGCTGATTGATGCCGATACCTGCCTGCTGGGCAGCGCGAACTTCGACCACCGCAGCTTCCGGCTGAACTTCGAGCTCAACCTGCTGCTGCATGATGCGGCGCTGGGCACCCGCTTGGAGGCGCAGCTGCTGCAGGATTTGGCGCAATGCCGCGAAGTGCGCGCCGACCGACCCAAGGACCCGTTTGCCCAGCGCCTTGTAGAAGCTTGCGCGCGGCTGTTTTCGCCGCTGCTGTAAGCCGGAGGCCGGCACTATCGGAGACCGGCCCGGCTTGAGCTAAACTCCGGCAAAACCGCGAGGGGTTCCCATGCACTGGCTGTATCTGCTTGCTTCCCTGCTCTGCCTCGGCCTGGCCATGATCCGCAGCCTGCCCACGCTGGGTGTTCTGGTGTTCCTGGCCGGTTCGCTGGCCTTCCTGGTGGCCTGGATCCTGGGCTGGGTGTCTTCGCGCATCTCCAACCAGTCGCGCGACATCAGCTACATCATGAGCGCGGATGAACTTCGCAAGCTGCGCGAACAGGCGCAGGCACGCAAAGCACCACCCAGCGACGAACAGGGCTGAGCCGGGGGCGCGTGCTAGCCTGCAGGGACCGCAGCTCTCCTGCTGCGGTCTTGATGCGGCTGCATCCATAGCCCTGGGAGGGGTCCATGAATCTGCTCATTTTCCTGCTTATCGGCGCTTTGGCCGGCTGGCTGGCCGGCATGGTCATGAAGGGTCGCGGTTTCGGCGTGTTGATCAACATCGTCGTCGGCGTGCTGGGCGCGTTCTTCGGCGGCTGGCTGCTGCCCAAGCTGGGCCTCAATTTCGGCGGCCAGATGGCCGGGTTCGTCACGGCTTTCCTGGGCGCGGTGATCCTGTTGGCCATCATCGGGTTGGTCAAAAAGGCCTGAGCAGCGCGCGGCGCGAAAAAGCGGCGGCTTCGGCCGCCGTTTTTTTTGCTCAGCGCGGCGTGCCGCGGCGGCACGCATCCGAGCAATAAATCACGCTGGGCCAGTCGCGCTCCCACTTCTTGCGCCACTGGAACGGCCGGCGACAAACCGGGCAGATTTTCTCGGGGCGCGGTGCGCCGGATTTGCGCGGCTCAACCACCGTCGGCACGGACACAGTTGCGGCCGGCGCGCTTGGCCTCGTACAGCGCGGCGTCGGCGCGGCGCAGCAGGGCTTCGGGCTCCACTTGCACGTCGGGCACGAAGCCGGCTACGCCAATACTCACCGTCATGCCGGCATCGCTGCCGGCGATGGCGGCTCGGATGGCTTCAGCGCGGCGAAGTGCCTCGGCCTGGTGCACGCCGGGCATAAGCAGGGCGAACTCCTCGCCCCCGTAGCGTGCCAGCAGCTCGCGCTGCGGGTCGTGCTGCTGGTGCAGGCGCTGGGCAACGCCGCGCAGCTGTACGTCGCCCTCAAGGTGGCCGTGGGTGTCGTTGTAGGTCTTGAAGTTGTCCACGTCGATCATCAGCACCGACAGCGGGCGGCGTTGGTCGAGGCAGCGATACCACTCGCGACGCAGTCCATTTTCCAGCGCGCGGCGGTTGGAAATGCCCGTCAGCGCGTCCTCGGTAGCCAGTTCGGCCAGCTGGCGGTTCACTTCTTCGAGTTCGCGCGTGCGCTCGGCAATTCGCCCCTCCAGCCGCTGGTTGGCGGCGAGGTACCTTGCGGTGCGCAGGCGCACGGCCCACAGGGTCGCAGCCAGGGCCAGAGCCGCCAGCACCAGACCGGCCAGCGCCAGCAGCCACCACTGTTGGTACCAGCGCGGCTGCACTTCGAAGCGATAGCGGATGGCGGCCGGCTCGCGACCGGCGCGGGTGCGTGCCTGCACTTCAAGCTCGTACCGGCCCGCGGGCAAGGCGCGGATGAACAGGTCGCGGTTGTCCCATTGGCTCCATTCGGGGGTGACGCCGTGCAGGAAATAGCGAAATTCAGCGCCGCTTTCCATGCTGACCATGGCGAAGCGAAGATCGAGGCTATGGCCGGCGGGAACCGATACCGGCCGCGACTCGCTTTCGGTTGCGAGCGCCAGCGCGGTCTCGTTGGCCTGGCTGCGCGCCTGCACGCTCTCGATGCGCAGCGTGAGCGGCTGGGGCTTGGGCGCGGTCTCGCGCGGATCGTATTGCAATACGCCAGTCCAGGTGGCGATGCGCAGCACGCCGTCGCTTCCCACGCGCAGGTAGGTGTAGCCCGCGGCGACATCCGAGCCCGGATGGACCTGGCGCCACTCCTGCTCATTGTTGGCGCGGTGCCAGAGCTGCCGCGTGGTGTAGGCGTAGGCGCCTAGCGCCGTTTCCTGCACCATCAGTTCGTGCGGGCGCTGCACCAGGCTAAACGGCGGAGCGTTATCGGCAACAAAACGGTCTGCCTCTCGACGAAAGCCCCGCTGGCCGCTTACGGCATGAATGCGGCCATCCAGCTGGTAGGCGTGGGTACCGGAAGCGGCGTCCACCGCCAAACCACTGGCGTCATCGAAGCTCTCGCGTTCCAGCACCTCGCCCGTTTCCAGGTCCAGGCGCCAGCGCTGCAGGGGCCCGCGCGAGTTGCCCATCCACAGCTCACCGCCGGCAAACTCCTCCAGTCCCCATACGCTGATGCCATCGAGCGGGATGCGCGCCACCAACTGCCAGCGCTCTGCCCGCTCGCGCACGAGCACCAGTTCGGATTCGGTGACGCCCAGCACCAGGCCCGGCACGAACCGTGAAGCCTGCAGCGAAAACACACCGTGGTTGGGGTGGCGGAACAGGCTGCGGGGTGCGGCGCTGCCCGGATCCAGCGTATCGAGACCTTCGCGGCGACCAATCAGCAGGCCCGCGGCGCTGGAATGCAGGGCGTTTACTTCCAGCTCTGTCCAGGGCTGCCGCTGGCTCTGCAGGCTGCCGCCCGTCCCGGGAACCAGACGCGACAGGCCGCGGGACGACGCCAGCCACAGACTGCCGTCATGCCATTCGAAATCCGTGGGGCTGCCGACCAGGCCCTTCGCCTCGCCCAGGAAGGACCACGGCGAAGGCAAGGAAAGGCGCACCAGGTCGCCTTCGGTGCCAACCCACAGCCCGCCTTCACGATCCAACTCAAGCGCCTGGATGCCGAAGCCACCCATGGCCAGGGACTCGCGCAGCGTGAAGTCGGCGCCAACGCGGAACAGCACGCCATCCAGCGTTCCCACGGCGAAACTGCCGTCATCCAGCGCCCGCACCACATAGCTGTTGGTATCGGCCAACAGCGTGCCCGCCTTGCCCGGCAGCCGCGCGATGCCGCTGGCGTCGGCGCGGAACAAGCCGCTGCGCCCCACCAGCAATCGCCAGCTGCCATGGTCCACCAGCCCCGCCAAGGCCTGGTCCGCGAACTGCTCGCCGCCTGGTTCGAGGGTGAATTTCCCGGCCTCGAACCGGCAGAAACCGCGACCTTGGATGCGTGCGTAAAGGCGGCCGCCGGCCACGCTGAAACTGCGGACTTCGTCGGACAGCGGCCACTGGCTGGCGTCACCGCGACCGTAGGGGATGAAGTGCAGCGCTTGTTCGGCGTGAAAGTAAACGCCCTCCTGGGTGGCCAGCACTTCCCAAACCACGCCCACATGTCGCGCGGCCGCGCGCAGGCCGGCGCGGGTCAACAGCTCCTCGTACCGATACTGGCCGTCGCTGCCGCGCGCCAGCCGGCCGAAGGTGTCGTAACCGCCCACGTAGACCAGCCCGTCAGTGCCTGTAGCCAGTGACCGGGCCATGGAGCGACCGGGCAGTTCGGTGAGCCGCCAGGCCAGTCCGTCGTAGCGCAGCACGCCCTCGGCGTTGCCGACGAACATCTCGCCATCCACGCCCGTCGCCAAGGCAAGTGTGCCCGGCGGCGCCTGGGTGTCCTTGGCGCTGTAGTGCCGCATCTGCGGCATGCCGGCCACCGCGTCGGCCAGCGCGGGTGCCGACATCAGGCACGCTGCGGCCAACAGCCAGGCGCGGGTGAGGGAGTGGAGGAACATCCACCGAGTATCGCCCAAAGCGGCGCGCGGCGAGCCGGGGTTTTCGCGCCGGCTGCCGGCGCGGTACGCTGGCGGCATGACCGTACTCAGCGTCAACGTCAACAAGGTGGCCGTACTGCGCAATTCGCGCGGCGGCGCCGAACCCAGCGTGCTGCACGCGGCCCAAGTGGCCATCGAGGCCGGCGCCGGCGGCATCACCGTGCACCCACGCCCCGACCAGCGCCATATCCGCGGCGACGACGTGCTGGCTCTGGCCGGGCTGGTTCACGGCCGTGTCGAGTACAACCTGGAGGGCAATCCTTTCGCGCCGCCACGCGAGGGCTACCCGGGTTTCCTCGCCCTCGTGGCCGCCGTGCGGCCCACCCAGGCCACCTTGGTGCCCGACGGCGACGGCCAGCTGACGTCTGATCACGGCTTCGACCTGGTCCGCGACGCCGAACGCCTGCGGCCGCTGGTGGCGCAGCTCAAGGCGCTGGGGGTTCGCGTTTCCCTGTTCATGGACGCCGGCGCACCGGGCTTGGCGCAAGCCGCCGGCATGGGCGTGGACCGGATCGAGCTCTACACCGGCCCCTACGCGCAAGCCCACGCCGATGGCAATGCCTCGGCGGCGCTGGCCGCGTGTGCCGCCACGGCGCGCGAAGCTCAGGCGCTCGGCCTGGGGGTGAATGCCGGCCACGACCTGAGCCAGGCCAACCTGGGCGAGTTCCTGCGCGGCGTTCCGGGCGTGCTGGAAGTCTCCATCGGCCACGCGCTGTTCAGCGAGGCGCTGCACGCCGGGCTGGTGCCCACCGTGCAGGCCTACCTGGCCGTCATCGCCGCGGTGCGCGCGCCGGGCTGAGCCTCAGTCGGCGATACCCACGTGCGCCACCCCGGCGCACCTGGCGGTCAGCGTTGCGCGACCGTGGCCAGGCAAAAAAACGCCGCCCGAAGGCGGCGCTGCTACAGGCTGCGGGAAGCGGGGCTTTAGGCGCCCGGTTCCACGAAAGCGATCTTGACCATGCCGGAGTTCTTGGCACGCGATAGCACCTTGGCCAGCATCTCGTACTGGGCATCCGGGTCCGTCTCGATCTCCAGGGTCGGCTGGATCGTGCGTTCGGCCTCGACCTCCAGCGACGACTGCAGCACCGACATCGGAATCGGAGAATTGTTCCAGGTGACCGTGCCGCCGGCTTCGATCCGCAGACGGATGGGTTCCGGCGGGTCCTTGGGCTGCGGCGGCGGGTTGGTGGTGCGCTGGGGCAGGTCCACCTGGATCTGGTAGGACAAGGCCGGCGCGGTGACCATGAAGATGATGAGCAGCACCAGCATCACGTCCACCAGGGGCGTGACGTTGATGTCGGCCATCGGGCCGCTGCCGGAGTTCGAGGCGAATGACATGCTGGATTCTCCTCAGCGCTCGGGGGTGGACACGAAGCCCACCTTGCGGATGCCGGCCAGGCGCACTTTCTTCACCACGTCGGCAATCACCGAATACTTCGTGATGTTGTCGGCACGCACGTCCACCTGGGGCTGCGGCGTGCGCTGGGCGAGGACCGCCAAGCGCGCGTCGAGCATGTCAGGGGACACCGCTTCGTCGTTCCAGTAGACCTTGCCTGCCGCCGTGATGGCCAGCGTGATGGGCGGCTGGTCGATCTTCGGTTTCTCCGCCAAGGTGGCCTGGGGCAGGTCGACCTTGACCTTATGCGACATCAGCGGCGCGGTGATCATGAAGATGATCAGCAGCACCAGCATCACGTCCACGAGGGGCGTGACGTTGATGTCGGCCATGGGGCCACCACCGCCGGAGTTGTTCGAGAAGGCCATGCGACTGCTCCTGGTTGCCCTGACCGCTTAGCGCTTGCCCGGCATGTCGCCGACGCGCGAGCCGGTGGCGAAGAAGTCGTGCAGGTCGTGCGCAAAGGTGTCGAACTTGGCGTAGGTGTTGCGGTTGGCGCGGTTGAACGCGTTGTACGCAAGCACGGCCGGGATGGCGACGAACAGACCGAAGGCGGTCATGATCAGCGCCTCGCCCACCGGGCCGGCAACGGCGTCGATGGAGGCCTGGCCGGTGGCGCCGATGCGGATCAGGGCGCCGTAGATGCCCCAGACGGTGCCGAGCAGGCCGACGAAGGGCGCGGTGGCGCCGACGGTGGCCAGCCAGGTCATGCCGTTCTCGAGGCGGGCGCTTTCCCGGGTGACGGCCTGGCGCAGCGCGCGGTCGATGAACTCCGAGCGATTCAGGGCGTCCACCAAGCGGCTGCCTTCATTGCGCTGGTGATGGGCGGCGGCCTGGGCACAGTCCAAGGCAATCTTGGAGAAGGGCTCGTTGGCCGGCTGCTCTTCCATGAAGCGGATGGCGTCCTGGGCGTTCGGGGTTTCCCAGAACGTGCGGACCACCGTGTCGGCACGGTTGGAAACCACGGTGTTCTTGATGAAGTTCACGACCGTGTACCACCACGACCCGAACGACATCACGACCAGCATCAGGAAGACCACCCAAGAGACCAGGTAGTCACCGGGCGATGCCACCATTTCCTTGAAGAGGTGGGAGAAACCCATCTGGTTCAGGGCTTCGGCGTTGTTGGCAGCGCCGCCAACGGCGGCCGGCGCGGCGGCGGCGATGAGAAGGATGTCCTGCAGCATAAGAGTGCCTTTCTTTGTGTGATTGACCGTTACGGGATTTGAATCTTGGCGTTACGGAGGAGTGAACTTCACGGGGACGAGGACATCGCCACCCACCTTCTGGCCGTTGCGCATGCCGGGGTTGAACTTCCAGCGGCGTGCGGCGTCCATGGCCGCCCGGTCGAGATTTCGGTTACGGCTTGAACTCTGCACCGAGACGTCGAGCACGTTGCCAGCGGCATCGATGGTGATACGCAGCATCACCGTGCCGCCCACGCCCTGGCGGGCCTCGGCTGCCGGATAGCGCGGCTGGTTCAAAGCGCGGCCGCTGATGTCTTCGCTAGGCGCGAAGTCGGACGGCGGAGCCGGTGGCGACGGCGGGGCCGGCGGCGGGGCTTCGGTGTCGATCGGGCTGGGGTCATCAAACACCACGGGCGGCTCTTCCGGCGGCGGCGGAACCGGCGTCGGCTTGGGCTGCTCGATGATTTTCTGGACCACCTTGGGCGGTTCCGGCGGCGGCGGCGGCGGCGGCGGCGGCGGCGGCGGCGGCTCGATGAAGCTGACTTGCGTCACTTCGTCGTCCTGGCCCGGGGGCTCCGGGGTAGCCACGGGGATCAGCATCGCCATGAACGCTATCGCATGCAGTGCGATAGCAAAGGCGTTGCCGCCGATCCTGGCCCAGCTCAAGCCCTGGGGTTGATTGTCGTATCTGTTGTTCTTGTCCGTCATGCGGGTGGCGGCTCGAGCTCTTGGTGTACCGGCGGTATGCCGGGACCCGCCATGGACTGGCGGGAACTGGTTACTTTATACGAAGGTGTCCGGTTTACCAACCAGATCACTGGGTGATCTGGGCGATGGCCTTTTGGGCCTGCTCCCGGGTGCTGGGGTCCTTTGCCGCCTCGCGATAGGCCGCCGTGGCGCCGGGGATGTTGTCCGAATAGTACTCGGCCCGGGCGATCGCCATCCAGGCTTCGCCGGGTTTCTTGACTCCCTTCGCCAACGCCTGCTGGGCGGCCGCCTTGGCTTCAGCGTTGCGGTCCTCCTGGCCGAGGATCTGGGCGAGGAACAGCGACGGCTCGCCATCGGTGGCCAGCGGAACCGCCTTCTGCGCGGCTGCGATGGCGGCCGGAATGTCGTCGCTGAAATAGTACGCCTGGGCCAGCAGGGAGTAGTTCTTCCCATCCGCGGGCAAGATGCCCTTGGCCAAGCCCTCTTCCAGTACCGCCGCACCGTCTTTTTCCCGGCCCATGTTGTAGTAGGTGCCGAACAGGCGCTGGTAGTCCGTGGCGTCGGTCATCATGCCGCTCGCTCGCGCGCCCTCCAGGAGGGCCACTGCCTTGTCCTGCATGTCCATGTTGCCGTACAGGGTGGCCAGGTTCATCAGCGCTTTCTTGTCGTCCGGATTCTTGCGCTGGAAGTCCTCGGCCAGTTTCACCGCCTCACCCTCTTGGCCCGACTCGGCATAGCTCGCCATCAACATCTGGGACCACTGCGGGTCGGGCTCGCCGGTCTTGAGTTCGATGGCTTTTTTCAGCGGCGCGACCGCTTCGGCGTACTTGCCGCTGTTGTAGAAGCTGGCGCCCAGCAGCCCATAGACGTCAGGGTTGGTGGTCTTGGTCTCGCTGATGACGCGCTCGATCAGGGCATTACCCTTGTCGTACTGGTCGGTGTTCACGTACACCGAGGCCAGGCTGAGCATGGCGGTGTAGTGGTTGTCGTTTGACAGCGCGTTCCCTTCGATGGCTTTGGTGAGATAGCCCTCGGCCTGCGGGTCTTCGCCCATGGCCATTGCCGCGCTGCCCGCGAGCAGCTGCGCCATGCCGCGGTCGTAAGGCTGGGCTTTTTCGTTGGCGAGGATTTCTTCGGCGGCAGCGATAGTCTCGGCTTCCATGCCCTCGCCGTCGTAGGCGGTCTGGAGTTTCGTGATCTGCTTGGCGAGACGAGAACTGAACCCGCCCTTGGGCTCGACGCGGGTGGCGTCCGGGTACATGGCCTCGCGCTTCTCTTCCTTCTGGCGGCGCTGGGCGTCGGCGCTTTCAGGAACAAGCGCCGTCGCGAGGAACAACAGCGCGGCCAACGTGAAAGTAGTTCGAGCGTTCATGCGTGGCTCCTTGGCGCCGCCATGCCGGCGGTGATGGGTTGGCAAGGGTAACGGGGAATGCGCTGCCGGCTCAAGCGATGCGTCCGGTTGGGTCCTTGGGCTGCGTGATAGAACTCTCTTGGGCCGCCGAAAACCTTAAAAGCGTGTTAATTGCCGGGGCGTATTCAGCCCGTGGTGGGAAAATGCTCCAGCGCGAAAGCCACCCGCTCGCCCGGGTCCTTGGCCAACTCACCGCGCTGGCGCAGCGCCTCGACCTTGCGCAGGCGGTGCTCCAAGCCATTGCCGTTGGCCATCTGGATGGCCAGCCCGGGCCGGGCGTTGAGCTCAAGAATCAGCGGGCCTTTGTCGCGGTCGAGCACGAAATCCACGCCGACGTAGCCCAGGCCCGAGAGCTCGTAGCAGCGCGACGCCATCTGCAGCAGGTCGCCCCAATGCGGGATGGCCAGGCCGACGATGCTGTGCTCGGTGTCGGGGTGCTCGCGGATGATCTCGGTACCCCAGACGCCGCGCTTGGTCTTGCCGGTGGGGATGTCGATGCCTACGCCGATGGCGCCCTGGTGCAGGTTGGCCTTGCCGTCGGACATGCGCGTGGGCAGCCGGATCATCGCCATCACCGGATAGCCCAGGAAGACGATGATGCGGATGTCGGGAACGCCCTTGTAGCTGACGTTGTCGAAGATCGGGTCGAACTGCACGCAGTACTCGACGATCAGGTGGTCGGGCTTGCCGCCCAGCGAGAACAGGCCCGAGAGGCCGTTCGACAAATGGTGTTCGAACTCTTCGCGGCTCATCAGCGAGCCGTTGGCGCGCCGGTACTTGTCGCCGCGCCGGCCCGAGATGACCAGGATGCCGTCGCCACCCGAGCCATGCGCCGGCTTCACCACGAAGCTTTCGCGCTCGGCGAGTTTGGCGTGCAGCTCGGCGATCTGGTGCTCCTCGCGCACCACGGCGTACAGATCCGGCACCGGCAGCCCGACCTGCAGGGCCAGCTTCTTGGTCAGCAGCTTGTCGTCCACCCGCGGATAGAACTTGCGCGGGTTGTGCATCAGCACGTAGTCGGCGTTGCGCTGGCCTATGCCCATCAGCCCGATCTGGCGCAGGCGCGCGGCGACGCGGAACGGATTGAACCAAGCCATGGGCGTCAGGCCTTGGGTTCCGCGGCCGCCGCCGCAGCCGCTTCGGCCGCCGCCAGTTCCGAGGGCAGGGGCACGATCGGGTCGGGCTCGCGGGCCATGGCCCGGAACCGCAGCAGTTCGTTGAGCCGGTAGCCCGAGTAGCGGCCCAGCAGCAGCGACATCGAGAACAGGATCAGCAGCACTTCCGGGAACACGAACACCAGGTGCTCCAGCGGCGGCCAGCTCATCACCACGTAGGCCAACGCGGCCACGATGAGGGTACCGGCGCCTTCGCGCAGGGCGGTGCCGGCGCCGCGTTCGTCCCAAGCCACCGACATGCGCTCGATGGTCATGGCCATGATCACCATCGGGAACAGCGCCACAGACAGGCCCACTTCGATGCCCAGGCGGTTGGACAGCACGCTCACTCCAGCCATCAGCAGCACCACCAGGATGAGGATGGCGGTGAGGCGGGGCACCAACAGCAGGCGCAGGCGTTCAAGGTAGAAGCGCACCAGCAGGCCCGCGCTGACCACGAAGGCAAACAGCACCACGCCCGCCAGCAGCGAGGTTTCACGGAACGCGAGCGCGATCAGCACCGGCATGAAGGTGCCGTAGGTCTTAACGCCCACCAGGTTGCGCAGAAGCAGCATGATGAAAGCGCCGATCGGCACCATCAGCAGGATGCGGTAGGTCTCCTGCGCCTGCAGCGGCAGGCTGAGCAGGGAGTAGCGCACCAGGTTGGCGTCCTGCACTTCCAGGCGGCGCTCCGCGGTGGCCATGGCATCGGCCAGGTTGCGGCTGACGGTGAACATCAGCGCCGACTGCGGCTCGCCGTCGATGGCCAGCAGCGGCCGGCCGCTGGCGCTCCAGAGGAAGAAGTCGGGAGGCGTGCCCTCGGCGCCGGTGCGCGGGTCGAGCATGGTCCAGCCCAGGCCGTCGTGCACGATCAGTTGGGTCTGCATGCGCCCGGCCGTCTTGCCGTCTTCGCCGCCAAGCAGCAGGCCGTAGACCACGCGCGCGGGAATGTTGCGGTTGGCCAGCAGTTGCACCATGAAATGGCTGCGCGCCACATCGTCATCACCGTAGCGCTCGGCCAGCAGGGCCACTTCTTCGCCGGGCTTGGAGTCGCTGAGCCGGTCGATCAACTGGCGGGCAAATGTGACCGTATTGGACGAACGGTCGCGGACGTCGTCGAGCAGGGTCTGCGCCGCCGTGGCGTAGGGCTCTTCCAAAACCGCCGGCACCGGGATCACCGGATCGAAATCCAGCGTAACGGCCTGGCGGCGGTCGGCGCGCACGATGGTGGCGCGGTAGTAGAGGTCCTGTTCGCCCAAGGCGCGGCGGATGGCCCACTGCACCTCACGGCCGTCGCTGCCGGACTCCTCGAGCTTGGAGTAGTTGCGCGCTACGAAGCGCTCTTCGAGCACGGTCCAGCCCGGCACCGCGCCGGGCAGCTGCAGGGTGACGGTGTTGGCGCCCTTGCGCGGTTGGTACTCCACGTGCGCCTGCACGGTCCAGACCTGCACCTGGGCATTGGGCTGCAGCGGGAATTTGAGCACGCTCCACTTGTAATACATGGCGGCCATCGCGATGGCGATGATCGAAAAGGCCAACAGGTAAAGGTGGCGTTTGCTCATACGTTCAGCGTCCCCATGCGCTATCCCGGCCCGCGTCTTGGCATGCGGGGCGGGCGTCGGCGCAGTTTACATGACGTGAACTGGAGCGGGCGGCCCGACCAGCGGCCCGCCCCGGCACCTCAGACGTCGAGGTTGGCGACGCGCAGCGCGTTGTCTTCGATGAATTCGCGGCGCGGTTCCACCACGTCGCCCATCAGGGTGGCGAAGATCTGGTCGGCGGCCACGGCGTCCTCGATGCGTACCTTGAGCAGGCGGCGGGTTTCCGGGTTCACGGTGGTTTCCCACAGCTGCTCGGGATTCATTTCGCCCAGGCCTTTGAAGCGCTGGATGGTGCGGCCTTTCTTGGCCTCCTCGAGCAGCCAGTCCTGGGCCTGCACGAACGTGCTGACAGACTGGCTCTTGCCGCCGCGCGCCACGCTGGCGCCCGGCTGCAGCAGGCCGTGCAGCTGTGTGGCCATCTCGGTGAGTTGGCGCAGCTCGCCGCCCAACAGCTGCGGTGCCGCCAACACTTGGGTGGCCGCGAGGCCATGGTGCTGCTTCTGCACCACCAGGGCGCCCGCGTGGCCGTCTTCGCTGGCCGCCTGGATGGCGAACACGTAGCGCGGGCGGCCCAGGCCAGTGGCGTTGAGGCGCTGTTCGAGTTCGCGGCACCACGGCGCCAGGCGCTCGATGTCGGCGAAATCCTCGGCCTTGAGTGGCGGCATTTCCAGGATCGCTTCCAGCACCGGCGCGTCCACGCGATGGGCGAAACGGGCGATGGTTTCGCGCGCGGCGACGAAATCGAGCAGCAGCTTTTCCAGCGCCGCGCCGGTGATTGCGGGTACGCCCTCGCCGGTGCGCAGCTCCGCGTTCTCGACCGCGTTGCTAACCAGGTAGGCGTTGAGCGCGCCGTCGTCCTTGAGGTACATCTCGTTCTTGCCCTGCTTGATCTTGTACAGCGGCGGCAGGCCGATGTAGATGTGGCCGCGCTCGATCAGTTCGGGCATCTGCCGATAGAAGAACGTAAGCAAAAGCGTACGGATATGCGAGCCGTCCACGTCGGCGTCGGTCATCAGGATGATGCGGTGGTAGCGCAGCTTGTCCGGGTTGTACTCGTCCTTGCCGATGCCGCAGCCCAGTGCCGTGATCAACGTGCCCACTTCGGCCGAGGCCAACATGCGGTCGAAGCGCGCGCGCTCGACGTTGAGGATCTTGCCCTTGAGCGGCAGGATGGCCTGGGTCTTGCGGTTGCGGCCCTGTTTGGCGGAGCCGCCGGCGGAGTCACCCTCGACAATGAAAAGCTCGGACAGCGCGGGATCTTTTTCCTGGCAGTCGGCCAGCTTGCCGGGCAAGCCGGCGATGTCCAGCGCGCCCTTGCGACGGGTGAGGTCGCGGGCCTTGCGCGCGGCTTCGCGCGCGCGCGCGGCGTCGACAATCTTGCCGGCGATGGCGCGGGCTTCGTTCGGACGCTCCTGCAGGAATTCCTCGAGCTTGGCGCCGATCACCGACTCCACAGCGGGGCGCACTTCGGAGGAGACCAACTTTTCCTTGGTCTGCGAGCTGAAGCTCGGATCGGGCACTTTCACCGACAGCACGGCGATCATGCCTTCGCGCATGTCGTCGCCGCTCAGCGTGATCTTGGCCTGCTTGGCGATGCCGTTCTGCTCGATGTAGTTGCTGAGCGTGCGGGTGAGCGCGGCGCGGAACCCGATGAGGTGGGTGCCGCCATCCTTCTGTGGGATGTTGTTGGTGAAGCAGAACATCGTTTCCTGGTAGGCGTCGGTCCACTGCAGCGCGATATCAACGACGATGCCGTCCTTCTCGCCGGAAGCTGAGATAACCGATTGATGTAGCGGGGTTTTTAGCGCCGCCAGGTGCTCCACGAAGCTCTTGATGCCGCCTTCGTATTCGAACAGGTCGCGCTTGCCTTCGCCGCGCTCGTCAATGAGTTCGATCTTGACGCCCGAGTTGAGGAAGCTCAGCTCGCGCAGGCGCTTGGCCAGGATGTCGTAGTGGAATTCGGTGTCGGTGAAGATTTCGGCGTTGGGCAGGAAACGCAGCTCGGTGCCGCGCTTGCTGGACGGGCCCACGACCTTGAGCGGGTACACCGGCTCGCCGGCTGCGTACTCCTGCTGGTGGTGCTGGCCGTCGCGCCAGATATCCAGCCACAGCTTCGAGGACAGCGCATTCACCACCGAGACGCCCACGCCGTGCAGGCCGCCGGAAACCTTGTAGCTGTTGTCGTCGAACTTACCGCCCGCGTGCAGCACGGTCATGATGACCTCGGCCGCCGAGACGCCTTCTTCCTTGTGGATATCGGTCGGGATGCCGCGGCCGTTGTCCGACACCGAGCAGGAGCCGTCGTTGTGCAAGGTGACGATGAGCCGGTCGCAGTGGCCGGCCAGCGCTTCGTCGATGCCGTTGTCCACGACTTCGAACACCATGTGGTGCAGTCCGGTGCCGTCATGCACGTCACCGATGTACATACCAGGCCGCTTGCGGACGGCCTCCAGGCCGCGCAGGACGGTGATTTTGCTGGAGTCGTAGGTGTTGGTCGGGGCTTGCGGAAGCTGGGTTTCGTCAGTCATTGCCAGTTCGGTCTCACGTTGGGCTACGCCGCTGCGGATGCGGCCCGGAGGGCTGCAGCGCGCCTATAGATAATGTGTCTGCCAGTATACCGCGCAGCGGGCGGCCAGGGGTGGCCCGGGTCGCCGAAAAACCTGACTCAGGCGTCGGAAAGTACGCCGCGTTCCACGTGGAACCTTCGCGCCGGCTGGATACCGCCAGGCAGCGTCGCCGGGGCCTCGGTGGCCGTCAGCAGCACCTGCGCGCCCGAGGCCAGCACGGAGGCCAATGCCTGGTGCTGGTGGGCGGCGTCGAGTTCGGAGGCCAGGTCATCCAGGCACACCAGCGGCCACTCACCGCGGTCAGCGGCGAAAGCGCGGGCCTGGGCCAGGATGCAGGCGAGGGCGGTGAGCTTTTCCTGGCCTCGGGACAGCGCCTCGCGCCCCGGCAGCCCCAGGTAGTCCACGCGCCAGTCCGCGCGGTGTGGGCCGACACTGGTGTAGCCCAAGGCCACGTCGCGCTCCCGAGCCAGTAGTAGGGCGTCCTCCAGCGGGCTGTCCTCGCGGCGCCAGCCCGGCAGGAAGCGCAGACCGGCCTGGCCCAGTTCAGGCAGGAACTCCGCGGCCGTTGCCGCCAGCACCGGCTCCAGACGCTCCAGGTAGTCATTGCGAAGGCGGCTCAGGGATTCACCGGCCTCGGCCAGTTCCCGGTCCCAGGGGGCCAGTGCGGCGGGCGCTGGGTTGCGTTTGAGTAGGGCGTTTCGCTGCTTCAGGGACCGGGCGTAGCGGCGCCAGACCGGCAGGAAGTTCGGTTCCACGTGGAACAGGGCCCAATCCAGGAAGCGCCGTCGGTGTTCCGCGCCACCGGCGATCAGCTCATGGCTGCCGGGCTCAAAGGTGACCACCGCCAACTCGGCGCATAGCTCAGTGAGGCTGGGCGCCGGCGCCCCGTCCAGCCTGGCCTCCCAGTCGTTGCCGCTGTGGCGCAAGCCCGCCCGGCGCGCGCGGCCCTGGCCGTCCAGCCATTCGGCGTAGAGCTCCAGGTGCGGCTGGCCACTGCGCACCAGCCCGTCGCGCACGCGGCCCCGGAAAGAGCGGCCATAACCCAACAGATGCACCGCCTCGATCAGGCTGGTCTTACCGGCACCATTGCCGCCCGTGATCAGGTTCAGGCCGGGAGCAGGGCGGAATTCGGCTCGGACCAGGCAGCGCACATGGCTCACATCCAGCCGGGTCAGCTGCATGTCGCCAGCGCCAAACGCCGAGCCCCGAAACAGCGCCGCCCGGCAAGAGCCGGGCGGCGGGCAGGGGTGGATCGACAGCCAGTCACAGCCGCAGCGGCATCACCACGTGGCGGCTGCGCTCGTGGCTGGCTTCGCGCACCAGGGCCGACGAATTGGCGTCGCGCAGATTGATGATGACGAATTCCTCGCGCAGCGCGCTCAGGGCATCCATCAGGTAGGTGACGTTGAAGCCAATGCTGAGGCCATCCACCTTGGTCTCCGCCTCCACTTCTTCCTGGGCTTCTTCCTGCTCGGGGTTGTGGGCCACGATGCGCAGCTGTCCCGGGCTGATTTCCAGCTTTACGCCGCGATACTTCTCGTTCGACAGGATGGCCGCACGCTGCAGCGCGGCGCGCAGGGCCTCGCGCTCCACTTTCACTTCCTTGTCGGCGCCGATGGGGATCACCGCGTCGTAGTCGGGGAACCGGCCATCAATGAGCTTGGAAGTGAAGGTGACGTCCTCGCGGCGCATGCGCAGGTGGTTGCGGCCCACCTCCAGCTCCACCTCGCGGTCGCCGCCTTCCAGCAGCCGCTGCAGCTCCAGCACGCCCTTGCGCGGAAGGATGATCTGCTTGCGGGTTTGGGCGCCGGCGGGCAAGGGCGCTTCGCACAGCGCCAGGCGATGGCCGTCGGTGGCCACGCAGCGCAGCGAGTCCTCGCGCAGGTCCAGCAGCAGGCCGTTGAGGTAGTAGCGGACATCCTGCTGGGCCATCGCGAACGCCGTGCGTTCGATCAGTTCCTTAAGCGCGGCCTCGGGGACGCGGATGCGCTCCACCAGCTCCAGGTCTTCCACGGCGGGAAAGTCGTTGCCCGGCAGCGTGGCCAAGGTGAAGCGGCTGCGACCCGCCTGCACGGTGACCTTGTCGCCGTTCTGGCTGAGGGTGACGCGACTGCCGTCGGGCAGGGCACGCACGATTTCAAACAGCTTGCGCGCTGGGATGGTGGTTTCGCCGGCTTGGGCGTCGTCCACGTCGGTGCGGGCAATCATCTCCACTTCCAGGTCGGTGCCCGTCATCGAGAGCTTGTTGCCCTCCACGGTCACCAGCAAGTTGGCCAGCACCGGCAGCGTCTGCCGACGTTCGACCACGTTGACGACTTGCTGCAGCGGTTTGAGTAGGACTTCTCGCGTCAGGCTGAAACGCATGCAGATCCCCAAGCTCCAAAGAGTGGATATATCTAAAAGTGGTGGTGGTAGAGCCGGGAAAATCTCCGGATAACACCAACAACTCATTGAATTAATTAGTTTTTACGGCAACAACAACACTGTGCGTCAGGACCTTGGCGGCAGGGTACAAGCTGTGGATAAAAAGCCCGCTCTACCGCTATCCCCGACTTATCCACAGGCCATCCCCAGGCCTTGTGGCCACACCTTACTCACTCAGCTTGCGCAGCAGCTTGTCCCAATCCTCGCGCAGCTTGCCGTCGGTTTCGCGCAGTTCGCGCATCACTTTGCAGGCGTGCATCACGGTGGTGTGGTCGCGCCCCGCGAAAGCATCGCCGATTTCCGGCAGGCTGTGTTCGGTCAATTCCTTGGACAGGGCCATCGCCATCTGCCGCGGGCGCGCCAGGGAGCGCGTCCGCCGCTTGGACAACAGGTCCGCCATGCGCAGCTGATAGTAGTCTGCCACGGTCTTCTGGATATTGCTGATCGACACCACCTGTTGCTGCGCACGCAGCAGGTCGCGCAGGGTTTCCTGGGCGAATTCGGCGGTGATGGGCTTGGCCATGAAGTTCGAGCGCGCCGCCAGCGTGTTGAGCGCTCCCTCCAAGTCACGCACGTTCGAACGCATGCGCTTGGCGATCAGGTAGGCGACGTCGTCGGGCAACTTGATGCCGCGCTCCACCGCTTTGGCGGTGATGATGGCGGCGCGGGTTTCGAAATCCGGCGGCTCGATCGCCACCGAGAGGCCCCAGGTGAGGCGAGTCTTGAGTCGGGTCTCGAGGTTTTCCACTTCGCGCGGGTAGCGGTCGCAGGTGAGGATGATCTGCTGCTTGCCGTCGAAGAGCGCGTTGAAGGTGTGGAAGAATTCTTCCTGGGTGGTGTTTTTCCCGGCAAAAAACTGGATGTCGTCGATCAGCAGCGCGTCCACCTGCTGGAACTGGCGCTTGAACTGGTCCATGGAGCGTTCCTGCAGCGATTTCATCATGGCGCTGAAGAACTGCTCGGAGCGCAGGTAAAGCACGCGCATGCCGGGATTGTTGGCACGCATCAAGTTGCCGGCGGCGTACATCAGGTGGGTCTTGCCCAGGCCCGAACCGCCGTAAAGCAGCAGCGGGTTGTAGGCCCGGCCGGGGTTCTGCGCCACCTGCAGCGCCGCGGCGCGGCCCAGCTGGTTGCTGCGGCCCTCGACGAAGTTTTCGAAGGTGTAGTGGCTGTCGAGGTTGCCTGAGTAAGGCACTCCGGCGGCATCGACCGCGCGGCCGGGGTTGGCCGGGCTGGCGGCGGCGGGCTCCACCCGCTTGATCGAGCCCACGGCCAGCGCTACCGGGGCCGGGCCACCGGTGAAGTGCGCCATCAATTCGCGGATGCGGGCCAGGTAGTGCTCGCGCACCTGGTCCACCACGAAGGCGTTAGGAGCGTACAGCGTGAGACCGTCGGCGTGGGTCTGGGCCTGCAGCGGGCGCAGCCAGGCGTGTATTTCTTCGGCCGGCAGTTCGGCTTCCAGTCGTTCCAGGCAGCGGGGCCAGGCAGCATCCATGTGCAAGTGAAATTCCAGCGAGCAGCGGCGCAGAGCGCAGCTGTGGATAAGTGGGCGGGCGAGCAGTCTAGCGCCGCCGGCCCGGGCCCGCTATGCACGCTTGGCTTGACTCACCCCAGCCTGCTTGGCTATAGTCCGCAGTCTTTTCCGCCCAAAACTTAACCGGAACGCCATCATGGCCACCAAGCGCACCTACCAGCCCAGCAACCTCAAGCGTAAGCGCGACCACGGCTTCCGTGCCCGCATGAAGACCGCCGACGGCCGCAAGATCCTGTCGCGTCGTCGTGCCAAGGGCCGCACCCGCCTGGCCGTCTGACGCCTTGCCGCCGGTTCGCCGGCGGCAAATTCGCGGGCCGTGATGTCCACGTCCCCGCTGCCAGCGCCCTGCACCTTCCCCCCTAGCGCGCGCTTGCGCGCTTCCGCCGAATTCCAGGCGGTGTTCAAGGGGGCGCGCCGGCTTTCCAGTACCCACCTGCGTCTGCATGCCTATGTCCGCGCCGAGGCCACCGTGCCGCGGCTCGGCGTTGCCGTGTCCAAGAAAGTGGACAAGCGCGCGGTCGGCCGCAACCGCATCAAGCGCGTCGCGCGCGACTGCTTCCGGCACCAGCGCAGCCAACTGCCTCCCGGCGACTACGTGCTCATAGCGCAGCCCGGCGCGAAGTTACTGTCCAATGACGAACTGCGCGTTCAGTTTCTGCAGCTGCTTGAACGCGCCCGGTCGTTGAAGCCCGCGCCCCCGACCGGCACAATGCCCGCCTCCCCGGGCGCGTGCGAACGTCCCGCCTCCGAATCCTGACCGAGACCCCATGTCCGGCCCCGGCGACACCGCCGGTGCCCGCAGCCCGACCATGAACCAGACCCGCTCGTTCCTGCTGATTGCCTGGCTTGCTGTCGCCTTCCTGCTGTATCTGGAGTGGAACAAAGCCCCCGCGCCGCCTGCACCCGCAGCCGCAACGATCACGGCACCCGCCGTGCCCGGCAGCGACTTGCCCGATGCCGCCGCTGCCGCCGCCAATCCCGCCAACGCGGCGCCGCCTGGCAGCGCCGTGCCCAGTGCGCCCACCGGCGCGCCCAGCGCAACGGCGCCAGCCGCGGCCATAACGGTGCAGACCGACGTGCTGCGACTCGTGCTCGATACGATGGGCGGCAACGTGGTGGGCGCCGACCTGCTGGCCTACCCGATCAACAAGGACCAGCCCGCCGCCAAGGTTCGGCTGCTCGACACCGACAGCGCGCACTTTTCGGTGGCGCAGTCCGGGCTGCTTTCCATCACGGGCGCCGCGGCGCCCAACCACGAGGCGGCTTTCCGCACCGAAGACGGTGCCAGCGCCTTTGTGCTGGCCGACGGCGCGAAAACGCTGGAAGTGCCGCTGGTCTGGACCGATCCGGCCACCGGCCTGGGTGTGCGCAAGACCTTCATCCTCACGCGCGGCTCTTACGAGATCACCCAGCGCTTGGAAATCCGCAACGACGGCAGCGAGCCCTGGCGCGGCGTCGCGTATGAGCAGCTGCAGCGCCTGCCGCCGCCGCCGGCCTCGCGCACCTCGGGCCTCACCAATCCCGAGGCCTACAGCTTCCAGGGCGCAGCGTGGTACAGCCCGGTCGACAAGTTCGAGAAGGTGAAGCCCGAAGAGATCTTCGAGGATGGCGCGCAGACCAAGGCCGATGTGGTGGGCGGCTGGATTGCGATGCTGCAGCACCATTTCGCCGTCGCCTGGGTGCCCGACAAGAACGAGCCGCAGAACTTCACCATGCAGCAGGTGCCTGGCGACACCGGCCGCTACCTGGTGCGCGGCATGAGCGCGCCCATCGAAGTGGGACCGGGCCTGGAAGTGACCCGCGAATCGCGGCTGTGGGTGGGACCGAAGCTGCAGGATCAACTGGGCCAGATCGCGCCCGGCCTGACCCTGACGCTGGACTACGGCATCTTCACTTTCCTCGCCCAGCCGATGTTCGACTACATGCTCAAGCCGCTGTATGAGCTGACCGGCAACTGGGGCTGGGCCATCATCCTGACGGTGGTGATCATCAAGCTGCTGCTGTATCCGCTGTCGGCCAAGCAGTACAAAAGCTTCGCCAAGATGCGCGCCATCCAGCCGCGCATCGAGGCGCTGAAGGAGCGCTACGGCGACGACAAGCAGAAATTCCAGACCGCGATGATGGAACTATACAAAAAGGAAAAGGTGAATCCAGCGGCGGGCTGCCTGCCTATACTGGTCACCATTCCGGTGTTCATCGCCCTGTACTGGATGCTGCTCGAAAGCGTCGAGATGCGGCAGGCGCCGTGGATTGGCTGGATCCAGAACCTCACCGCGCCGGATCCTTTCTTCATCCTGCCGGCGATCAACCTGGGCGTGATGTACCTCACCCAGAAGATGACGCCGACGCCGGGCATGGACCCGATGCAGAAGAAGATCATGACTTTCATGCCGCTGGTGTTCGGCGTGATGATGGCCTTCTTCCCGGCGGGCCTGGTTCTTTATTGGTGCACCAACGGCATCCTGGGCTTGGCCCAGCAGTGGGTCATCAGCAAGCGGCACGGTGACGGCAGCAGTGGCCTGACGCCGGCTACCGCCAAGTAAGCCGCCACTGCATTGCTCCGAAGGCCCGCCCTGGTGGCGGGCCTTCGCGTTTCTGCGACCATGACGCCATGACTGCCCGCGACACCATTGCTGCCATCGCCACCGCTGCCGGCGCCGCCGGCGTGGGCATCGTGCGCCTGAGCGGACCGGGCTGCCCGGCCATCGCGGCCGCGCTGCTCGGGCGCCCGCCGCGGCCGCGCCATGCCCACTACACCCGATTCCATGACGGCGATGGCGAGCTGATTGATGACGGCCTGCTGCTGTATTTCCCCGCGCCGCATTCCTACACCGGCGAGGCGGCGCTGGAGCTGCAGGGCCACGGCAGTCCGGTGCTGCTGGCGCAGCTGCTGCGTCGGTGCCTGCAGCTGGGCGCGCGCAGCGCGCGGCCAGGCGAGTTCACCGAGCGCGCCTACTTGGAAGGGCGGCTGGACCTGGCCCAAGCTGAGGCCGTGGCGGACCTGATCAGCGCCGGCAGCGAAGCCGCGGCGCGGGCGGCGCGGCGCTCGCTCGACGGCGAGTTTTCCCGACGCGTGGATGCCGTGGTGGAGGGGCTCACTGCGCTGCGCGTGTGGATCGAAGCGGCGCTGGACTTCCCCGATGAGGAAGTCGATTTCCTCGCGGCGCCGGAGCTGGGACGGCGCTTGCAGTTGGTAGCCGAGGAACTGGCGACGCTGCGCGCCGACGCCGAGCGCGGCAAACGCCTGGTGGACGGGCTGCACGTGGTCATCGCCGGCGCGCCTAACGCCGGCAAGTCGTCGCTACTGAACGCCTTGGCCGGCGAAGACCGTGCCATCGTCACCGCCATCCCGGGAACCACCCGCGACCTGTTGCGCGAGCGCATCCGTCTGGACGGCATCGAGTTGACCTTGGTGGATACCGCCGGCCTGCGCGACAGCGCCGAGCCGGTGGAGCGCGAAGGCATCCGCCGCGCCCGTAAAGAGCTGGCCAAGGCGGACCTGCTGCTGGTGGTGCTCGACGACAGCCAGCCGCAGCCGGCACCGGTGCTGCCGCCGGGCCCGCGCGTGCTGTGGCTGCACAACAAGGCCGACCTCAGCGGGCACCCGCCCGAAGTTTTGGCTCGCCCCGATGGCCTGCACCTGTGGCTTTCGGCGCACACCGGCGCGGGCATGGACGCCCTGCGCGCCGCACTCAGGGCGGCCGCCGGTGAAGGCGACGGCAGTGCAGGCAGCTTCAGCGCACGCACGCGCCATCTGGACGCGCTGTCCCGCGCGGCCGGCTGCCTGGAGCAAGCCGCGCTGCAGCGCCAGCAAGGCGCCGGCGAACTGGCGGCCGAGGAACTGCGCTTGGCCCAGGAGGCCTTGGGTGAAATCACCGGGCGGGTGGACGCGGACGCGCTGCTGGGGCGGATCTTCAGCGATTTCTGCATTGGCAAGTAGGCGCGGAGCCGGCCACCGGCGCCAATGACTTGTGCGTTCTGTGCCGGACATCAAATTTTGCGGCGCCGTTGTCTTGACAAACCCGCCAAACCCGTAAGCGCTTTAGGTTATGATTCTGTGAATCTCTTGGGGATAAATTATGACCGTTTCGACCACCGCCTCGTCCCGTAACTTGCGCTGGGGTATCGCCTTGGCCTTGGGCCTGGGCTTGGCCGCCTGCTCCAAGGACGAGCCGGCCGAACCGGCGCCGGCGGCAGCCGCCGCCCAGCCCGCGGCACCGACGGCCGAGGAAATCGCCGCCCAGCAGGCCGCGGAGGTCGCTAAGGCCGCCTTGGCCAACCTGCCGCCTGAGGAGCTGCGCAAGCGCGGCAGCCAGGCACTGCGCGAACAGCGGCTGTATGCCCCGGCCGGCGACAGCGCCATGGAGTACTACCTCGCCTTGCGCGGCAAGACCGACAAGCCCGATGCCTCGGCCGAAAGCGCGCTGATGGACCTGATGCCCTACGCCATCATCGCCGCCGAGCAGGCTATCGGCCGCGAGGACTTTGCCGAAGCCGAGCGACTCACGGCCTTGATCGAGAAGACCGACGCCCAAGCGCCGGCCCTGCCGCGCATAAAGGATTCCATTGCCAAGGGCCAGGCCGGCGCCGCTGACCGCGTGGCTCAGGAAACTGTCCGGGAAGAGCAGCGCGTGCGTGACGCCGAAGCCGCCGCCCAGCGCGCGGTGACCGAGGCGGCCGCCGCTGCCGCTGCGCCCGTCATCCCGGTTCCGGAGCCGGTCACCCCGGTCACTCCGGCCTCCGAACCTGTTGCCGAAGCCGCGCCGCCGCCGGCCGCGGAGCCTCCGCCGGTGGTTGCCGCCACGCCGGTAGCGCGCAGCAGCACCCCCGTGGGCGTGCGCACGCCGCAGCCGCCCTATCCGCGCGATGCCGTGCGTGCCGGCATCACCGGCGACGTGACGGTGGAAATCAGCATCGCCGCCAACGGCAGCGTCACCGACGTGCGCGTCGTCCGCTCCAACCCTCGCGGCGAGTTCGATCGTGGCGTGGTCAGCACGGTTCGCGGCTGGCAGTTCGAGCCGATGGATGAGCCCGCCACGCTGACGCGCACTTTCACCTTCAAGCGCTGATCCTGGCGCAATCGGCAAGAAAAAGCCCGGCATTGCCGGGCTTTTTTTGTTGGTCGTTCGCCTCAGGCGGAGACGGCGAGTGACTCGCGGTGATAGATGCGCACCGCCACCCACACCAGGCCGAGCGCCAGCGCCAGGGTGGCGCCAAAGCTCATCGCGAAACTGGCCAGCGATACCATCTCGCCCCGCGCCAGCGCCATGATCAGCACGTTCTGCGACAGCAGCGGCACCGCCGACATCCACAGCTCGCCCTTCATCGGATTGATCATCAGGATGATCGACGGCAGCATCGGCAGCAGCATCAGCAGCGACAGGTAGGTCTGCGCCTCGCGGTAGGACTTGGCATACGCCGCCACGATGGTCTGCAGCGCCGCGAACACCATCACCAGCGGCACCATCAGCAGACCCGCGCGCAGGATCAGCGGCAGCCCGAAGTCCACTTTCATGCCCAGTTTGTCGAGCGGGATGTACTGGAAGGCGATGGCGAATGCGATCAGGCTCAGCATCATGCTGGCCATGGCAAAGCTGAAAGTGGCGCCCAGCTTGCCCAGCACGATCTGCGCACGGGTGGCGGGGTTCACCAGCAGCGGCTCGAGCGACTGGCGTTCGCGCTCGCCGGCCGTGGTGTCGATGGCCAGGTACATGCCGCCCAGGAACGCGCCCAGCACCAGCAGGTAGGGCAGGAAGCTGAGCAGCTGCCCGGCGCGCTGCTGGGTGCTGGCCAAATCGCGCTCGGACACCACCACCGGCTGCAGCAGCGAAGCGTGCAGTCCACGCACGGTCAGGCGCAGCGCCGAATGCTGGCGGCCATAGGCCTCAAGCAGCCCGTTGAGGCGCGACACCGGAGCGCGGCTGTCCTGGTCTGAGCTGTCAAACAGCACTTCCACCTGCGCCGTCTCGCCTTTGCGCCAATGGCCGGCATAGGCGCTGGGAATGATCAGCACCGCGCGCGATGTGCGGTCGCGGACCGCGGCTTCGGCGTCGCCCGGCGCCGGCAGCACCGCCACGCCCTGGCGCTGCAGCCAGCCCACCAGGTTGGGCGCGTGCTCGGCGCCCACCACCGGCACTTCCAGAGGCTTCTCGGCGCTCTTGATCTGCTTGGTGATGATGAAGCCCATCATCGCCGCGAACAGGATCGGCCCCAGCAGCGGGCC
>JANNQY010000045.1:0-4078 GCA_031400995.1 Lysobacteraceae bacterium | reverse complement strand
AAAGCGGGATTTCCTTCACACCGGCCGCTTTCAGCTTCGCAATGATCCCCTTCGTAAGCTTAGCGCCTTCCCGTACCATCTGAAGTCCCTCCTACAGGGGCGGGGTCATTCGGGCGGCAGCAGCTCCAGGGCCATCACGATGGCGTCTTCGCGGCCTTTCGCGGCCGGGTAGTAGTTCGGGCGCAGGCCAATCTCGTTGAAGCCTTCGTCGCGATAGAGCTCGATGGCGCGCGGGTTGGACGGCCGCACCTCCAGGAACACCTGGTGGGCCAGGTGCCAGCGCGCCAGGTCCACCAGACGGCGCAGCAGGCGGCGGCCGTGGCCGCGGCCCTGGTATTCGGGGGCGATGCAGACGTTGAGGATGTGCGCCTCGCCGGCGGCGGCGCTGAGCACGCCGTAGCCCAGTACGGTGCTGCCGGCCTCCAACACCCAGCAATGGTGGCCTGCACGCAGGCAGTCGCGAAAAATGCCCGGCGTCCACGGGAAAACGTAGGAGCGTTTTTCAATTTCCGACACCGCGTCGATATCGGTCTGGCACATCGGCCGCACCTGGGTGCCGGGGGCGGGCCGCGCGTTCACCGGTCAGGGCTGGCGGCGCAGGGCCCGCAGGGCCGGCCAAAGCGCGCGCTTGGCGGCGGCGCTGGCGCGCAGTTGCTCCAGCGGCGGCAGCGGCAGCGTCGAGGCATCGCGGCCACCGGCGGCACGGACCAGGGCCTGAAGCAGGCGCGAGGGCGCCGAAACCAGCACCGGCATCACGGGTCCACCGACGTCGGCCACCATCGGCGCCGCGCCTGCCTGCCGATAGAGCACGTAGCCCATGGCCGACAGCATGGCCTGCTGCTGCGGGCTCCAGCTCATGCCGCGGACTTGCGGCGCGAGCGCAGCCAGAGCCAGTAGACCGGCCCCGACAGCGCATAGACCAGCGCGATGGCAAACAGGCCCTTGGCCTGGGCGATGAACAGCGCGGCAAACGCCAGCACGATCAGCAGCAGGAAGAAAAACGGCACCCGCTCGCCTTTGGGAAAGCCCTTGAAGCTGAAATATTTGATCTGGCTCACCATCAGCAGCCCCGCCGTCACCGTGACCGCCAGGGCCAGCCAGCGCAGGCCCGGACCGCTGAAACCAAAGCTGTTCATGGCCCAGACGAATGACACCACCAACCCGGCGGCGGCGGGGCTGGCCAAGCCGATGAACCAGCGTTTGTCGGTGGAGCCCACCTGGGTGTTGAAGCGCGCCAGCCGCAGCGCCGCGCAGGCGGCGTACAGGAAGGCCGCGGCCCAGCCCACCTTGGCCAGCACCGGGCCGTCGGCCCGGAAGCCCACTAAGGCCCAGTGGTACATCACCAGGGACGGGGCCATGCCGAAGCTGACCAGATCGGCCAGGGAGTCATACTGCACGCCGAACTCGCTGGTGGTGCCGGTGAGGCGCGCCACCCGGCCGTCCAAGCCGTCAAATAGGCCGGCTATGAACACCGCAATACAGGCGTTTTCATAGTTGCCGCTGGCCGCTGCCAGGATGGCGTAGAAGCCCGCGAACAAGCCGCCGGTGGTCAGCAGGTTGGGCAGCAGGTAAATGCCGCGGCTGCGCGCCGGGCCATGTTCGTCGGAAGGGTCCATGGGGCCAGTGTAGCGGCTCCCGGATACCGCCCATAGCCCGCGCCTTGCGGCCCGGGGGCTGGGGTGGTTTCATTGGCACACCGCGCTTCCGGAGCCCCGCCATGTCCCGCCCCATCCTGCTGATCGCCCTGTCCGCCGCCCTGCTCCCGGGCCTGCTGCACGCCGAAGAAACCACGGTTTACAAGGCCAAGAACGCCGACGGCACCTCGGTGTATACGCAGGTGGAATCCAGCGGTTCCCAAGCGCACAACGTCGGTGGCAGCGACCCGGCCCTGCCGCCTGCAGCCGCCGGCGAGGCGCCGAAAACCGAGACCGACATCGCCTGCGAACGCTCCAAGGTGAACCTGGCCCTGCTTGACTCGGGCAAGACCCTGCAGCGCGACAAGGATGGCGATGGCACGCCCGAAGACCTAACGCCAGAAGAGCTTGCCAGCGAGCGCGACCTCGCCCAGCGCCAGGCCACCGCCTACTGCAAAGCGCCGCCGGAAGCCTGAACCCGCGCAATGCCGGGCCCTGCGCCCGGCGTCCGGCCCGCGCCGCCGCTACAATGGCGGCCCCACCGCGGCCCGGCCAACCGATGCGTCTTTCCCAGTTCCACCTCAACACCAGCAAGGAAACCCCCGCCGACGCCGAAGTCATCAGCCACCAGCTGATGCTGCGCACCGGCATGATCCGCCGGCTGGCCGCCGGCCTGTACACCTGGAGCCCGCTGGGCCTGCGGGTGCTGCGCCGGGTGGAAGCCGTGGTGCGCGAGGAAATGGACGCCGCCGGCGCCATCGAGATGCTGATGCCGTCCATCCAGCCGCGCGAGCTGTGGGACGAAACCGGCCGCTGGGAAAAGTTCGGCGGCCAGCTGCTCAAGATCAAGGACCGCAAGGACGGCGAGTTCTGCTACGGCCCCACGCATGAGGAAGTGATCACCGACTTCGCGCGCAACGAGCTGCGCAGCTACAAGCAGCTGCCGGTGAATTTCTACCAGATCCAGACCAAGTTCCGCGATGAGATCCGCCCGCGTTTCGGCGTGATGCGCGCGCGCGAGTTCCTGATGAAGGATGCGTACTCGTTCCATCTGGGCCATGAAAGCCTCGCGCAGACCTACCAGGCCATGTACGACGCCTATTCGCGCATCTTCACCCGGTTGGGCCTGAAGTTCCGCGCCGTGAACGCCGACACCGGCGCCATCGGCGGCAGCGCCTCGCACGAGTTCCACGTGCTGGCCGATTCGGGCGAGGACGCGATCGCGTTCTCCGATGGCAGCCAGTACGCCGCCAACGTGGAGATGGCCGAAGCTGCCGCGCCGGGGCCTCGCGCCGCGCCCGTCGAGGCGCTGGCCGATGTTGTCACGCCCTGGCAGCGCACCTGCGAGGAGGTCGCCAAGCTGATGGGCATCGCGCTGCAGCGCACGGTTAAATCCGTGGCACTGATGGCCGAGCCGGGCTTCGTGCTGGCACTGGTCCGCGGCGACCATGTGGTGAATGAGATCAAGCTGGCCAAGCTGCCCGGCCTGGGCGAGTACCGTCTGGCCACCGAAGCGGAGATCCTGGAACACCTGGGCTGCGAGCCCGGCTTCCTGGGCCCGGTGCAGCCGCTCAAGTCCATCACTGTCATCGCCGATCGCACCGTGGCCGCGATGGCCGATTTCGTGGTCGGCGCCAACCGAAAGGGCTTCCATCTTTCGGGCGTTAACTGGGGCCGCGACCTGCCCGAGCCGGCGCAGGTGGCCGACATCCGCAACGCGGTGGAGGGCGACCCCTCGCCAGACGGCCAGGGCACGCTGCGCATCGCCCGCGGCATCGAAGTGGGCCACGTGTTCCAGCTGGGCCAGAAATACGCCGAGGCAATGAAAGCTACCGTGCTCGACGCCGAGGGCAAGGCCCAGGTGATGCACATGGGCTGCTACGGGATCGGCGTGTCGCGCATAGTCGCGGCCGCGATCGAGCAGAACTTCGACGCCAACGGTGTCTGCTGGCCGGCGCCGATGGCGCCGTGGCAAGTTGCCGTCTGCATCATCAATCCGAAGAACGATGCGGCCGTGGCCGAGGCGGCGGACGCGCTGTACGCGGAACTGCAGCAGGCCGGCCTGGACGTGGTGCTCGACGACCGCGGCCTGCGGCCGGGCGTGATGTTCGGCGACATCGAGTTGATAGGCATCCCGCACCGCGTGGTCGTGTCGGGCCGCGGCTTGGAGTCAGGCAGCTTCGAATACCGCGGCCGCCGCGACGCCGACAGCGAAAACCTCGACCGCGCCGCGCTGATGGCAAAGCTCGGCGTCGGCTGAACTGCTGTAGCTCGCAAACCTGTGGCTTCATCGCAGCGCCGCTCTGCATTTAGCTTGCAAGCGGGTGGCTTCATCGCAGCGCCGGTCCCCACACAGGTCGCATCGCTGCCCGGCGTCTTGCTAGCGCCATCCATGGCAGCAAACGCCGGCCGTTCCGGCATCCTGCCTCCACTTCTGCGATGCA
>JANNQY010000044.1:0-6299 GCA_031400995.1 Lysobacteraceae bacterium | reverse complement strand
CGCGTGCCCAGGTCCTTGCGCAGTACCGTATAGACTGCCAGCAGCACGCATACCACCAGCACCACCCCCTTCAGCTGGTCGGGGTCGATGCGCTTGGCGAACTGGACGCCGATGGCGGAGAAGGCGAGGGCGGAGAACAGCGCGGGCAGCACGATGCGCCGCTCCACCACCACGTGCCGGAAGTAGTTCCAAGCGGCCACGCTGGTGCCCAGCAGCGAACTGGTGCGCTGGGTGGCGATGGTCTGCAGGATGTTCAGGCCAGGATGCAGGTTAAGCATCGCCGGCGTCAGGATCAGGCCGCCGCCGCCGACGATGCTGTCGAGCAGGCCGGCGGCGAAGCCGGCCAGCCCGGTGAGCAACCACAGCTCAGCGGTCATGGCCGGGCGGCGCCAGTGTTAGCCGCGGTTGGCTTTCTTGCGATCGTTCTCGGTGCGCTCTTTCTTGCGCAGGCGGATCGCCACCGGCGTCACTTCCACCAGTTCGTCGTCGTCAATGAACTCCAGCGCCTGCTCCAGCGACATCTTGATGGCCGGGATCAGGCCCTCGTCCTTGTCGGTGCCCGAGGCGCGGAAGTTGGTGAGCTGCTTGCCGCGCAGGGCATTCACCGTGAGGTCGTTGTCCTTGGCGTGGATGCCGACGATCTGGCCTTCGTAGATTTCCTCGCCCGGCTCGACCAGCAGGCGGCCGCGCTCCTGCATGGCGATCTGCGCGTAGGCCGGCGACGGGCCGGTGCCATTGGAGATCAGCACGCCGTTCTGGCGCTGGCCGATTTCGCCGTCGGCGCGCGGGCCGTAATGGTCGAACACATGGAACAGCAGGCCGGTGCCGGCCGTGATGGTGCGGAATTCGGTCTGGAAGCCGATCAGGCCACGCGCCGGGATCATGAAGTCCATGCGGACGCGACCCTTGCCGTCGGGCTCCATGTTCTGGAGGATCGCCTTGCGCTCGCCCAGGCGCTGCATCACGCCGCCCTGGAACTGCTCCTCCAGGTCCACCACCAGCGCTTCAATCGGCTCGGACTTCACGCCGTCGATCATCTTGATGATCACTTCGGGGCGCGAGACGGCCATTTCGTAGCCCTCGCGACGCATCGTCTCGATCAGGATGGACAAGTGCAGCTCGCCGCGGCCGCTGACCTTGAACTTGTCGGCGTCGTCGGTGTCTTCCACCTTCAGCGCGACGTTGTGCTGGGTCTCGCGCATCAGGCGATCGCGCAGCTGGCGCGAAGTAAGGAACTTGCCGCCGCTGCGGTCCTTGGTGCCGGCGAACGGCGAGTTGTTCACCTGGAAGGTCATGCTGATGGTCGGCTCGTCCACCGTCAGCACTTCCAGCTGTTCCACCTGCGACGGATCGCAGACGGTCTCGGAAATGCTGAGGGCTTCGATGCCGGAGATGGCGACGATGTCGCCGGCCTGCGCTTCCTTCACCTCATGGGCTCGAGGCCGTGGAAGCCGAGCACCTGCATTACCTTGGCATTGCGCGGCTTGCCGGCGCGGTCGATCACGGTGACCGGCATATTGGTGCGGACCTTGCCGCGCTGGATGCGGCCGACGCCGATGATGCCGACGTAGTTGTTGTAGTCCAGCGACGTGATGCGCATCTGGAACGGGCCTTCCAGGTCCACTGGCGGCGGCGAGACATGGTCGATGATCGCCTGGAACAGCGGGGTCATGTCGCCGGAGCGCACTTCCGGATCCATGCCGGCATAACCGTTCAGCGCCGACGCATAGACCGTGGTGAAATCGAGCTGCTCGTCGGTGGCGCCCAGGCGGTCGAACAAGTCGAAGGTCTGGTCGAGCACCCAGCTGGGGCGGGCGCCGGGACGGTCTACCTTGTTCACCACCACGATCGGCTTGAAGCCCATCGCGAAGGCCTTCTGGGTGACGAAGCGCGTCTGCGGCATCGGGCCGTCCATCGCGTCCACCAGGATCAGCACCGAATCCACCATGGACAGCACGCGCTCCACTTCA
Organism: Lysobacteraceae bacterium; assembly: GCA_031400995.1. Taxonomy (GTDB): domain Bacteria; phylum Pseudomonadota; class Gammaproteobacteria; order Xanthomonadales; family Xanthomonadaceae; genus Arenimonas. The sequence continues at coordinate 4,329 of JANNQY010000044.1, read as the reverse complement.
CCGCCGAAGTCGGCGTGGCCCGGGGTGTCGACGATGTTGATGCGGTATTCCTCGCCCTCGGGCGACTTCCAGCGGATGGCGGTGTTCTTGGAAAGGATCGTGATACCACGCTCCTTCTCGATGTCGTTGCTGTCCATCATCCGCTCGGTGGTGACCGTGCGCTCGGCGAAGGTGCCCGACTGCTTGAGCAGGCAATCCACCAGGGTGGTCTTGCCGTGGTCGACGTGGGCGACGATGGCGATGTTGCGGAGCTTTTCGATGGACATGCGGATGGGCGCCGGCGGGCGCACTGTCTCTGGGTAAGTAAGCCGAGCATTATAGCCTGATTCCATGAACGGACACCGTTCAGGGTTGGGCGGCCGGGCGTGGCGCTGTGGCATCCTAGGCGCCCCGCCGGCGCTCGCCGGCCCGGTCCCACGGAGTCCCCATGTCCCTGATCGCCACCTTCACCACTTCCCGCGGCGCCATCCGCGTCCGCCTGCACGACGACAAGGCGCCGCTCACGGTCGCCAACTTCGTCAACCTGGTCCAGCGCGGGTTTTACAACGGCCTCAGCTTTCACCGGGTGATACCGGATTTCATGATCCAGGGCGGCTGCCCCAAGGGCACCGGCACTGGTGGCCCAGGCTACCGCTTCGAGGACGAGTGCCGCAGCGACCTGCGCCATGACAAGCCGGGCGTGCTCTCGATGGCCAATGCCGGCCCGGGCACCAATGGCAGCCAGTTCTTCATCACCCACGTGCCCACCTCGTGGCTGGACGGCAAGCACACCGTGTTTGGCGAAGTGATCGGCGCCGGCGACCAGCAGGTGGTGGATGCCGTGCGCGGCGGTGACAAGCTGGAAAGCATCACCATTGAAGGCGACGCCACGGCGTTGCTGGCGAGCCAGTCCGGCCGTATCGCTGATTGGAACAAGGCCCTGGACGCCGCCGTCTGAGGCGCCGGGTCCAGCTCGGGGCGCGCACGCGCCCCGGCGGGCCCTACTTAACGAAGCGCACGCTGTCGTACATCTGCGTCACCGCGGCGATGTCCCGGCCGTAGTAGTGCTCGGCCGGGGCAATCCAAACCAGCAGGGTCAGGCGGCCATCGTGCTCGGCGGCAGTCACCAGGCCGCGGTAAATCAGGCCGCTGGGGTTGTCCAAGTCCAGGTCGAAGCGCAGTGCCGGCACGTCGCCGAACTTCGCCGGGCGCAGTTCGCTGGCGCGGACATTCGCCCAGCCGCCGCCGCGCAGGCCATCGAGGATGATGTCGCGCACTTCATCAGGCCGCATGCCCGGACGGAACCAGGGTCCGTCGGGCCGGCTCTTGCGCTCGCGGGTGTTGAGGAAGACGTGCTCGCCCGCTTTCACCTTGGAAATGATGACCAGCTGGTTCAGGGGTGCGCCGTCTATGGTCCACTGTTCTTCGCGTGGAGCACGCTCGCGCGCCCAGTCCAGGCTGGTGTCGAGCGTGATGTTGAGCACCTGCGCGTCGCCTGCGGGCTGAAGGCGCCCGCCGCTGCTGGAACAGGCAGCCAACAGCACCGCGACCAGCGAAAAGACAAAGGTGCGCAACGCAATTCTATTCACGGCGTGGCCTCCATTTCGGCCAGGTACTGGCGTACGAACGCCGCATCTTCGGCCTCCGGTGAGCGGGTGAGGTATTCGGACAGGGCCGCAGCGGATTCGGCCCGCAGGCCTTGGGCGCGCAGGGCCATGCCGTGCTCCCGGAACGCGGCGGCCGGCGGATCCGGAAGGGCTATGGCTTCTTCATAAAGCGCCTCGGCGCGCGCGGAATCGCCGGGCTTGCCTCGGCGACGGAAGGCTTCGCCCAAGAAAAAAACGTAGTTGGCCTCCAGCTCCGGCGCGGCCTGCTTCCTCAGTTCTTCGAAAACCTGGATCGAGGTGTCGTACATGCGCCGGGACAGCTCGTCCTCCAGCCACCCCGCCACGAACGGCCGCATTGCGGCCCGATACTCGTCCCGTCCACGCTCGCCGTCGGCCACGCCGCTGCTGGCGGCGGCGGCCTGCACGTCTTCCAGACGCTCGGCCGTCTTGGGGTGGCTCGCGAACACAGGAAGCGGCTTGCCGTAGCTGCGTGCCTCCTCTTCGTCCTTCATGCGCTGCCAAAGGCGCGCGCCGGCGGCAGGGTCATAGCCCTGCGACGTGGCCACCGCGAATCCAAGGCGGTCAGCCTCCCGCTCTGCTTCGCGCGAAAACTGGTACATCTGCGCCGCGCCCAGCAGGCTGGCCACATAAGTCGCGGTACCGCCGCCGCCGCTGCCAAAAGCCAGCAAGCCAAAGGTGTTCAAGAAGGCTGAGCTGGTCTTGGCCCGCCGCCACTGTTCCAGCGAGTGGCGTTCCTGGAAGTGGGCAAGCTCGTGGCCGAGGACTAGGGCCATTTCGGCTTCGTCCTGGAACCGCAGCAGCGCGCCGGTCCAGACCATCATCATGCCGTTGGGGGCCATGGAAGCATTGAACCAGGGCTGCTCGACGATGTAGACACGCAGGTCCGCGCAGTAGTCATCGGCCACCTTGCAGGCCACCTTGCGGACATAGGCATTCAGCGCTTCGTCGCGCACCAGCAGCGGATGCTGCTGCAAGTCCCGCTCGGCGCGCTCCATGGCGTACCACAGCTCGTCTTCATCGCTGCCCGCAGGCGGCCGTTGCCCCGGGCGTGCCGTATCAACCTGTTCGGCCGCGGCGTGGGGCGCAACGGCCATTCCGCACACCAACAGGCCGGCGAGCAGCGCGCGATTCACAGCGGGATGCCGCCCAGCAGCTGCGCCACGGCCCTGTCGGCGCCGCCGGGCTCGCGCAGGTCGCCCGATTGCTTGGCCAGCAAGTTGAACCAGACAACCTGGCCCGTGCGCAGGTCCACCAGCGTGGCCACGCCCACCAGTTGGCCGCCGCCGATGTCCACCACCGTGCCCATGGCCGCGCCAGCGATGAAGCCCAGGATGCGCAGCGCGTTGCGGCCGTCGCTGGCGTAGCTGTCCCGGACATACGTGAACAGGGCGTAGTCGGCGCCGGTTGCCTTGCGCAGCTCCTCCACCCCCGGCCCCAGGGTCCAGTCCAGGGTCTGGTTCTTGGTAGCGAGGTAGCTGCCGGGCCGGGTGTAGACCGCAATGCTGGTAGCCACGGCCTCGTTGAGCCGGATCACCTGGCCCAGCCGGGACGGCGGCGGCAGGTCGTCGGGGATATCGAAATCCGGCTTCTGGTCGGTCGCGTTGAGCGCCAGCAGACGTGCCACCGCGGCGGGGTACAAGCGGCGCGCCTGCTCGGACCACTCGCGGCGTGGCTCCTGCATTCCGCCGGCGGTAACCAGCGTCAGCTCTATGTCGGGCTCGATCACCACCACGCTGCCGGCAATGCGCACGGGATTTCCAGCCTCATCGGTGGCTACCCGGCGCTGGTCATAGGCCAGCGCCTGCAGTGGCAGGCAAGCCAGCAACAGCCAGGCGGCAAGCACAGTTCGGTTGTATGGGCTCATTGGGGTTCCTCCTGCCCAGCATGCCCGAAAGCGGGCGTCTGGAAAGCCCCCGCCGGGACGACGGGAGGAGGCGCCGTGATATCCTTTCGGGGTTTTTCCGCCCCGCTACATCACACCCGCGAGGAACGAAATGCCACAGCTTGCCAAGCGCATGGGTCGCGCCAAACCCAGCGCCATCATGGCCGTCGCCGAAAAAGCCAAGAAGCTCAAGTCCGAAGGCCGGGACATTGTCAGCTTCTCCATCGGCGTCCCCAACTTCCTGCCCGGCGAGCACGTGTACGCCGCCGCCCGCGAGGCCCTGTCCAGGGACTCGGGCCAATACGGCAGCAACCGAGGTGCCGACGTCCTGCTCGATGCCTTCCTCGCGCACATCGCTGCGCTGGGCCTCACCGGCTATACCCGCGCCCATTGCTCAACCGGTGTCGGCGCCAAGCACATTCTGTACAACCTGGCCGAGGCGCTGCTGGACGAAGGCGACACCATCGCCTACGCCGTGCCGTACTGGACTACGTACGCCGACATCGCCGAGGTGCTCAACGCCAAGGTGCTAGAGCTGCCGTGCCCCGCCAGCCAGGACTACAAGCTCACGCCGGCGCAGTTGGACGCGGCCTTGGCGACCCGGCCGAAGGTGTTCCTGTTCAACAATCCCAACAACCCAACCGGCATGGTCTACACGCGCGACGAAGTTTCGGCGCTTGCGGACGTGCTGGCCAAGTATCCAGAAACCTGGATCATCACTGACGACATCTACAACACCATGGTGTTCGACGGCCTGGGCTACCACAATTTCCTGCATTTCCGGCCCGAGCTGCGTGACCGCCTGGTGTTCGTGGATTCGGTGTCCAAGACCTACGGCAT